>JABXJV010000543.1 GCA_013375355.1 Candidatus Helarchaeota archaeon | reverse complement strand
GAACTTTTACCCGAATTTGGAACTAGTGTTAGAAATCCAATCGATTTGAGTCTTCAGATCGCGTTTGATCAGTCTCTTCACGATAAGACGGTTGAAATTATTGGAAAAGATAAAAATGTTGATTTAATCCTACTATTTATCGGAACTTTAAATAAAGCCCTAATTCGAGGACTCCTTAAAGTTCAGGATAAAATAAAAAAATCAATCGCCATAGTTCAAGCAGTAAATTCCAGTGCAGTTGCGGGTTACGGGCCTTTAAAAGATCTCCATAACCCAATTAAACAAAAAAAAGTGCCTCAATTCATGAAAAAACTTTATAATGCAGGGATTTCTGTTCACCCAAGTGAGCATGCTGCTGCAAAGGTTTTAATGAATTTAGTTAATTATAGTAATTATCTTAAAAATCAAAATAAATAATGCTTGAGGTGAAATGAAGTAAAAAAAATTTTTTGGAATAAATTTAAAACAATTTCTCTATCGTTACTTTTAGGAGGAATCGTTTTTACTGTTCTTGGAGTTTTAAGTTCTTTTAAGACTTTAGATGAGTTAAAAATTTTGATTATATTATTTTTCCAAATATTAGAATTCCCTCTTCCTTTTCTTGGCAGTCTTTTTGATTTTCTGGATATTTATTTATTAATAATAGGTTATTTATTATTATTTCTTTCCATTTCAACAATCATATTTGGCTTAAGAATTAAAATCGCTGATAATTGGAGATACTCTTCATTTATATTAGGCCAAATTTTTGGTTTTACTTTATTTTTTCTTTATATTACTAATTTATTCGCTCCAATAAAATATAGAGGACCAAATTTTATACTAGTAATTCTAGATATATTTCCTGTAAGTGTTATTTTAATAATTACTGGATCACTAAGTCTTATATGGGGAATGAAGGAGGAATGGGATAGACTTTGGAAAGTCATGTCAATTAATTTATCTATAATAATAGATACAATTCTTCTTCTTCTTGGATTTGTAATCTATGAAACTTCTTACTCAGGAACAAATCCATTTTCGGGTCCTTCCACCCCAGATATATATGTAGGGCAATTACTTATAATTTCTGGAATTTTAGTAAATTTAGGAATAATGGGAATTTTAGCAATAAATTTAGGATTAAAATTAAAAAATCTAAATATTATCTTATTATTTACATCTATAATCGGAGCACATTTATTTTTGCTGCTTGGATCGGCAACTTTTATACTTGATTTTGTATTAATAAATGCATTAAATTTATTATATTTTCCAAAATCAGCAACATATATAATTATTGGCTTAATTTTTGCAGGAATTTACTCTTTCTTTTTAGTATTCATGAAAAATGAAATATTTGAAATACGTTATATAATCAAACCTTTAAATAATGACGATCCTCTTAAGAAATTAATTGAAATTTCAAAAGATGAATTAGAAGCTTTAAAAAATATTGATATATTTACTGTCGGGGATTTAGCAAGTGAAAAAGATCAAGAAGGTATTTCTAAAATAGCAAAAATTAGATTAGATAGAATAATATTACTAATAGATTTGGCTAGGAAAAGTCTCTCAAAGAAAAAGGAGACATGATTTCATAGGATATAATTTAATTTTACCAAAAAAAGCGTATTTTTAATTATTTGAAAGATATTTATATTTGAATTAGTTTAATTTAGATTTACTCATTGATTTTTTCATAATGATTTTCGTAAATCAATTCTATGAAGATAATAGGAAAGAATCTTATCACTCCTTCAAATTTTTTTTCGTTAAATTTTAGTTTCTTTTTTTACTCTTATTTCATTTTTGATTAAAGATAATCGACAAAATTGGTTATAACCGAAAAAATTTAAATAAGTAATAAGTCAAAAATTAAGAATAATAATAAATCATTTTAATATGGAATTTTTTTATAAAAATTTTCAAAAAACAGTATGTTAAATAAAAATTGAGGGAATTCTCATGGAAGAAAAGAAAAGTTTGATTTACTGGACGCGTGTTAAGCCTCTATTCAAAGGAGTTTATGAAGGCGGTGAAACCAAATTAAACGTAGCTGGGGCAGCAGTAGATCCAATAATAGGTTATTTAGAAGAACGAATCATGGAAGGACTAAATGAGATTATTAAAGCCATGCCTCGAAAATCTAAAGGTGAGCATGAAGGAGAATTAATTAGAAAGACAATCAAAGCCGCAGATGTTAGAAAAGCCAAAACTGCCCATACTAAAATGGCAAAGGCAGCCGAAAAAGCTATGGCACCAAAACCGGTTGCAAAGAAAAAACCAAAGAAGAAAAAGAAGTAATAATCCTATCAAATCTTTTATTTTTTACATTTTTCTTTCTTTTTATTTAAGACTGATTATTTAGCTATAATATTTTACCTTTAAATTTTAAAATCATCTTTAGTAAAAATTGGTATAAGTTGATATCCTTCTTTTTCTATATTTTCTCTTCCCCCTTGCAATCTATCCACAATTACTATAATTTTCTTAATTTTACCTCCAGCATTTTTACTAATATTCTCAACTATTTTACAAGCTCTTATTACGGAATTACCAGAAGTTATAACATCTTCGACCATTAAAACGGTATCCTTTGGAAAAAAATACCCTTCAATTGCTTTTTGGGTTCCATGATCTTTAATCGCCTTTTTTACATAGAAACCACGTTCAATATTTGTATGTTCAACTACAGCATCTATGATAGGAATCGCTCCCGATTCCATTCCACCTACAGAATCAAATTGATCCTCCTCTATAAGTTCTTCTATACATTTACCAATTAATAGCTTACCAATTTTAAGCATAGAAACCTTTTTTATGTCAAAATAGAAAGTACTTTTTACCTTAGAGGCTAAAGTAAAATTTCCTTCCCTTAGCAAACCTTTATCACTAATTAATTCCCATAATTGCATTTTATTATCTGAAAACTGATTTTTTTTCATATTAACCATTTCAAAATTCATTTTTTATTATATCTTAATTGACTAACCTTAAATTTTATTGTCTTTTTTCCATTTTTTTAAAAAAATAAATAAATGAATAATTTTAGTTTATTTCATTACATTCGTTCTGTGGCATTGGCAACAATAGCCAGGTTTTGATGAACTAGTTTCACCTCTGCATCTGTCGCACTGTGTATGACCACAATAGCTACATTTTGCCAATATTATCATCTCTCTTTTTTAATATCTACTTATAAAATTTAATTTCAATATAGAAATTTAATTTTAAATTAGTAATATATTGCATTATTTTAATTATTTTTTATGTTATGAATTTAAAATTCAGTAGGAATATTGGCAATGATTTGACTCAATTTTTCAATTAATTTTGGGATATTGATATCTTGTGGAAATTTACCTTCTACTTTAAGTTTTCCTTTCCATACAAAATCTAAAAAATTCAATTTTCCTGAATGGAATTGTTTCCAATCTTCATAATTTGCTGTTAATTTATATGTCGGATTTTTATTATTTTCCATTTTCATCTCTGTAACTATTCCATTTTGATATTCTGAGGTAAAATAAATATTTTCAGCATTATTGGGAACTTCTGTTACCACATGTTGAAAAATTGCTGTTAGATTTTTAGCTGCCTCCCTAATTTCTGTATCTGCGTTAATAGCATTCATACCAGCTTCTAACCACTCTTTTGTCAAATAATTGACCATTCTTTTAACCTCAATTTTCTTATGGATAGATTTCATATTTAAAATAACTTTAAGAAATTGGTCGTAGTTATTAATTAATCAATAATAATAATGGAGAAATTATAAATTGAATTCAAAAAATATTTTAATAACCGGTGCTGGCTCCGGTTTTGGAAGAGCAATGGCAATAAGGTTGGCTAAAGAAGGAAATAATTTAATTTTGAATGATCTTAATAGCGAAAGCTTAAATGAAACTAAAAATTTGTTGAAGTCGTATAATGTAGAAACCTTATTACATGTAGGAGATATATCAGATTCTAATTTTGTTAAATCGATGATCTCAGAAACATTTGATAAATACAAACTACTCCATGTTTTAATTAATAACGCGGGAATAAGTGGAAATCCAACGAATACAATTGATATCTCTGAAGAAGTAATGGAGAGAATCATGAAAGTTAATTTTAAGGGACCCTGGTTGGTTACGAAATTTGCAGCTAAAAAAATGAAGAGTCAGAGACAATTAAAGCCAATTCGAGGAAAAATCATAAATATCGCCTCTATCGCCGGAAAAGATCCTTCTCCTTTAATTGGAATTTATAGCTGTAGTAAGGCGGCTTTAATAGCCCTTACTAAAGTTTTAGCAAAAGAATTAGCCCCAAAAATGACTGT
>JABXJV010000056.1 GCA_013375355.1 Candidatus Helarchaeota archaeon | reverse complement strand
TTTTCATCTTTTGCGACTCCTTGTTGAACTTTGCTTAATTTATCAGCAATTTTTTCTAATGCTTCTCTATTTTTAATCTCACTACTCAATTGTACTCACCACTTTTATCTTTTTTTTTAGATTTTTGTATATAAAAAAAAATTAATTCTTACAATATAATTTTCGATGTTTTGGAGGAAAGCTATCAAATACCTTCTGTGCCTCATCTGGAGGAAGTACAATAATATCACCATTTGGTTTTTGTAGGACGCATCCCGAATTTACTAACATCTGATAGTTTTTGCGGGTATCTTCTGGATTTCCCCAGCAAATATTCTGGCAAATACCACAAGTGAGTCTAATACTCAATCCTGGTGCAGCCACATTTTCATAACCACCAGTTCCATCAGTTCTCTCTGGCCATTTCTTATATTTATTCATTGCATGAAACAACATAGTCATGATTTTTCTATCTTCTTCTGGAACATCAAAACGACCAGGAGACCAAGTTGACCAATGTTTATCTCCTTTCTTATTCAGTCCAGTAAATCCTCCACACACATATTGACAACGCACATAATTTTTACGCTCGCTATAAGAAAATGTTTCACCGCCTATAGTAACATTAGTTTCTTTCTCCTTATCAAACAAGCTTGCAGTACACACCTTAATACACAACTTACACTTTGTGCAGAAAGATTCTTCAGGTGGAAGGGGATCAATGGGTTCAAGCTCGGCTTCAGTAACTACTGTTCCAAGAAGGATTGTAGTTCCAATACCTTTAATACCAACATTACCAGACCAGCCAAATGATCCAACTCCAGAGCGCACCGCAATATAACGATGTGAGAGATCTGGAGGCATTTTTAATTGCCAACCTGGTATTTCCTTTCTATATTCATTGTTCGATAGAATAGCAGTTGATTTAAATCCTTTTTTCTTAAGCATTTTAGCGAGTGCTCTTGAAATTTCAACTGATTTAATATTGAGAGCAAATCTATCCCTCTCATGGTCAATAAAACTTTTTTACTTAGATAATCACGAATTTTTTTACGATCGAATAGTAATGCGTAACTTATTGCTGATTTTGCTTCGGGAAGAACATATTTAAGATCAGTACTTGGTGGACCACCAGCTAAAGTTTCAAGTGTAGCGAAACCGACTTTTATTGCACCTCTTTTACTTAAAAACTCCTCTATTTCATTATTAAGTGCACTCAATTTTTGTTCTGTCATTTTAATCAAATCAAACATTTAAAAGAATAATAAATTTTTTTTATTTATTTTATTGAAATTTTAGTGAAAAATATATCCATTGTTCTGGAGTTTGAGTTGTTTGGATTTAAATGAATTAAAACAACACGTTAAAAAAATTGCGTTAGAATCTGGTGCTAAATTAGTAGGAATTGGAAGTCGTGAAAGATTATCAAAAGGTCCTCCATCTGCTAATATGGATTTTTGTTTGGAAGGTGCACAAAGTTGTATAATTTGGGCATATCCCAATCCATATGAGACTCTAATAAATTATTTTTCTAAGAAGGAGAGAATAAGTTTTAAAAAACACCAATATTTTGCCTATTCGACAGGATGGAAATCAGCTCTAGAGGTTGCAGATTTTATAGAGAAAAATTCAAATTTCAAGGCTTTTCCAGTCATACCAAACGGTAAATATAGGAAAGTGGGGAGCTTTTCAAATCTTTTTATGGGTAGCCAAGCATATCCTGATTTCTCATTACGATATGGAGCAGTCGCTGCAGGTCTAGGACATCTTGGTTGGTCTGGAAATTTGGTTACGAAAGAATATGGGGGTTCTTTGTATTTAGCCGGAGCTTTAGCTACAGCTCCCTTTGAACCGGACCCGATGGCTAGTGAAAATAATTGTAATAAATGTAAAATATGTGTAAGAGCTTGTACAACAGGGCTTTTTTCTATGGATGAGCCAGAAGAGCCAGTAATTATTGGTGGTTCTAAAGAAATCTATGCAAAACGAAATAATTACATAAGGTGTGCAATTGGTTGTGCTGGATGGACAGGATTATCAGAAGATGAATCTTGGTCTACATGGACTCCTGGACATATTACATTAAAGAAAATTCCTGAAGAAACAATAAATGATGAAGATTATGTAAAAAATTTAATGAGTAAACTTTTTACCTCAAAAGAAACTCCAAAAATATTAAGGAAATTTAATAGTAAAATATTAAATTCTTTTGCAAGAGTCGGATTAAAAGAAAATGTAGGTTTACGACCTTTAAAAGATACAAATCCCAGATGTGGTTTTTGTTCAGCAATTTGTGTTGCAGACCCAAAAAAGAGAGCAGAACTATTCAAATTATTGAAAAAAGCCGGTAAATTATTTTTAGATGAAGAAGGTAAAGAATACATTAAAAAAATTGAGGATTCTGGAAAAGAAATTATATATTATCCTTCTATCGATTTATGATTTAAGTAAAATAATTTACGAAAAAAGGATGGACAGTTTTATCTATCGCTTACATAATTTTTTCTCGGACATAGAATATTAATGCAAAACAAATAAGCGACATTAAACTGTAAACTCCAAGCATTATTAATACATTTGTAAAAGGTGCATTGGTCGTCTGCCCGTATATAAGTCCCATTCCGATAAATGAAAATAAACCAATTAAAAACACATAATATTTTCGTTTATATTTCTCGTCTCGAACTCTTTCTTTTTTAGTGTAGACTTCAGTTGCAACGATTTCTTCTAACGTTCTGCCTTTACCCTCTGGAGCCAACATATAAATTGTATACATAGCGGTTAAAGCGGCTATTAACATTAAAATAAATATGTACTGATAGGAGAGTCCTAAGCCACCTAATTCTTCAGCTCCATACATTATCAAAAATGGGGCAACTATCACTGAGGCTCTATTGATCGCAGAAATCCATCCCATTGCAGTGCTTCGAATATGAGTCGGAAGCATTTCTAAAGGCATAATTACTACCCCACCCATTGCAATAATAACAGAAATCGCACCTAACACTCCTCCAATTACTACGAGAAATTGTAGAATGGGGTTCGGTATGTCTCCTGAGACAAATACTGTTGGAAATGAATAAAAGGCTATACCGACTATTAAAATATAGCTTCCAGCTTCTATTGAGCGTATTCTGCCCCAACGGTCTAATATAGGACCAGTAATAAGCGCTGCAATAGTTCCCGCACCCATGATCGGAAGCGTAGCTAAACCAATTGTTTGCTGAGACATTTTCAATTCTTTGGCGAAATATAATCCAAAAAATGTTACCTGGCCAAAATATATTAAATACATTAAAAATCCAGCAACGCAACCTAATACCATTGGACGTGCATATTGTTTTTGCAAAGGAACTGCCCATCCAGTTTTTGATTTTAAACCTTTTTTCTTTCGCCACTGTTCGTACTCTTTCATGGCTTTAAACCGCTTTGTCTCTTTTAAGAAGAAGAATAAAGGAATAATGAATATAAATCCTACAATGTTTAAGAAGTATAAACTCTGCCACACCGTCATAGCAGATCCCCAAGGTCCAGCAATTGGAACTCTAATACCGAGCATTTGAATAATTCCACAAGCTACTCCTCCAAATGCACTCAATGCTAATATTATACCTATTAAATTTCCTCTTAGATGATCCGGTGCTTCTTCCGCCATTATTATAACAAAAATATCTGCTGAGAGAAAGTAATTTGCTGAAATTCGTAATATTAGAAAAATAATCAGGCCTTCAGGACCGGGGGGAGAAAAAGCTGTTAAGACTGCGAATGTTATAAATCCTATGGAAGTAACAAGAGTTAAAGGGCGACGTCCATATTTATCAACTAAAGACTTGAAAGAAACTGCTGCAACAACCCCAGTTCCTGCAATGCTCAAAATTATACCCATAAGAATAGGGCTGCTTGAGATACCAAAATATGTGAATAGATCTGGATTTCCGACTTGTTGAATAAAACGCATAATATCTGCTTGGCCCCCTCCTGCTATCGCTAACATTATCGCGACTGTGCCCCATCCGTCGAAAAAAGAAACAATGCTAGAGAAAAAAAGAACAAACCAAAGATATCTATTCATCTTTGTAGGGAATCCTTCTTCAGCTCTTTTTTTTTCGCGGATTTTTCGACGTTCTTCTCTGGTTAATGTTTTAACAGCCTTGCTTTTTTTAATTTTTACGTCTTCTTGGGAATCAGAGACTTCCATTTTTTATCATCTCAAACTCTTGTCAATAAATGTTGGATAAAAAAAGGTATTAGATATTAGAAATTAGGTCTTATTTAAAGCTTTATAACTATTTATGAATAATTAAGAAAATCTTGAAATTCTTTTTTATAAAAGATATATTACGTTGAAATGTTAGCTAAATAAAGCCCCAATTGCACCGCAAAATTCTGAATTTTTTAAAAAAATTGCCTTTTTTTTATTAAATTGACAAATGGCTAATAAAATATCTTTTAATATTTTATTACCTTTAAGAAAACCCCCACTAAAAACAAGATTATTAATATTATTATTTTCAGCCATTAAATTTGCAATTATTCCAAGATTTTCTGCTATTAAGCATATTATTGAATTAATAACATCTTCCTTTGAAGCTAAGTTTTTTTCTAGTTTTGCTAGTGATGCAGCGGTGAATTCTCTAAAAATTTGATCAACTCTGTTATCTTCAGGAGCGTAAATATCTGAAACTTTTAAATCAACATTATATCTATTTCCTGATTTTGAGAGGTTTATAGCTTCATAATAATCCGTGATATTATACAAAAACTTTACCAATCCCATAAAGAGCCCTCCTCCCAAAGCAGAACCTCCTAAATGCTTAACGAGATTTTCTTTTTTTAATGTGATCGATGTTCCTGTTCCTATTGATACAATAAGGGATGATGGAAATGATCCTTTTTTGTATAAAAGGAATAAAATTTCAATTCCTTTTCCATTTATTTCAAATTCTTTTAATAAATTTGATTCAAATTTTCGCGAAAAATCCTTATAAATATTGAAAGCTCTCCCACCTGTAAAATTATATTTTTTAAAACTTCCTTTTTTGGATTTCAACCAATCATTTAGTGTTCTATCATCGGATTGAGTCGGAATTAAAATTAGATTGAGTTTATTCTCTTTGATATATGCGATTTTTGTGAGTGTTTGACCAATATCTATTCCTATTGTCTCAAAAGGAATTTTTAAGTGGAATTTCTCTAATGGAAGATCAATTGAATTTTGTTCAATTAATTTCATAAAAATATTTAAGATCAATGAATTTTAAAGAGTTATATCCTCTAAAAAATTTCTTTAGATGATGAGTTGAATATTATGAAAAAAAGGCTGGTAACTATTGATTGGAAAGA
Organism: Candidatus Helarchaeota archaeon; assembly: GCA_013375355.1. The sequence goes on along the minus strand of JABXJV010000056.1, from coordinate 7,415 downwards.
TGGAAAAGTGATTATGATAGATCAAAATGCTCTTCCCAATGAATTAGTTTACAAGGAATTCGATACATATGAGAAAGTAGCGGTTGCCATAGAAATTATGACAATACGAGGTGCGCCTGCTATTGGAGCAGCTGCAGCTCTTGGTTTAGCATTAGCCGCACAATCTACAACAGAATCAAATTTCATGGAAGTTATGAAAGTAGCAGCAGATCGTTTAGCTAAAACACGACCTACTGCAGTCAATTTATTCTGGGCAATAAAAAGAATTGGAAAAATTGTTCAATCAGAATTACCATATGAACAAAAAAGAGATAAAATTATTCAAGAAGCTCTAAAGATTAGAGAAAAAGATATTGAAATTAATAAGAAAATGGGAGCAAATGGGGAAAAATTAATTGATGTTGGCGACACCATATTAACTCACTGTAACGCTGGAGGTTTAGCAACTGTGGAATATGGAACGGCATTAGGTGTAATCCGAGCCGCTTGGGAAAATAATAAAAAAATACAAGTTATTGCCGATGAAACAAGACCGAGATTACAAGGTGCAAAACTTACAGCCTTTGAATTAGATTATGAAGGTATTCCAGTAAAAGTTATTTCTGATAATACGGCAGGATTTTTGATGTCTCAACAAAAAATAAACAAAATAGTTGTGGGAGCAGATCGAATTGTTAAAACTGGTCATATTTTTAATAAAATTGGGACTTATTCAGTGGCCGTCTTAGCTAATTATCATAAAATCCCATTTTATGTTGCAGCACCTTTATCGACAATTGATATGGAAAATAGTTATCAAGAAGTAATTATTGAAAATAGAGACCCAAAAGAAGTCACTTTTTGTGGTAAAAACCGTATAGTTGCCGAAGGAGTCCAGGTTATTAATATAGCTTTTGATATGACTCCTCCCGAATTAGTTACAGCTATAATAACAGAAAAAGGAGTGGTGTATCCACCATATTTAGAAAATATTCCTAAACTTTTCAGCTAGATGGTTCTGCAATTTTTATTAATGTTTCTGTGATAATATTTTCACTTTTATCAAACTTGAGGGTCTTTTCCCACCTTTTGCCAATAGCAATTATATTGAAAAGTCCCATTACTTCCGCTCCTCCTTTTTTACACAAATTAACTAAAGCAAGTTGAGTCCTTCCGGTCCTTATGACATCGTCAATAATTAATATTTTATCTTTATTTGAAATTATATGTTTTGGCAAAAATAACGTAGTTAACACACGTGAACTACTAGGAGAATAACTTTCTTCAATATATTTAGAAATCCCAACTTCTTTATTAGGTTTTGCAAATATTAAATCAACACCCAATTCATTGGCAACCAAAGCGGCTAATGGAATCCCATCTACTGCAGCGGTCATAATCTTATTTATTTTTAAATGACTAAATTTTTGAACTACTAACCGAGCAATCATTCGTAAAAGTAAGATATCGTTTAAAATATTGGTATTATCAAAAGAGCCATCATCATTGATTTTAATTCTTGCTTGAATTTCTTTTGGTAGGTTATACTTTTTTTCAAAAATCTTCAATAATTTACCTGCACGATCAGTGCTTGGAATAACATGACCACGTACGTATCTATTTAACACAGTAATTGGTAAATTAGTGAGCTTACTTAATTCTTCATATGTATATTTTTTCTTTAATAGTTTTAAAAGTTCGATAGCCCTTAATCTGAATTTAATATCATCCATATGCGTTTGACTCATTATTTCTCTGCCTCATTTTTCTAAAACTTTTTGATTTTCATCTCCATTACTCGAATTTATGGGATTGAATGAATTTGTGTAATAATTCAAAAAAATTTAACATTTTGATGTTAATTAGACATATTATTGTATATTTTCATTATTAAAACTATTGTTATTTATAATAAAAATGAAATCACTTTTTATAATATCTATCGAATAGGCTCCGCTACTATTATATTTCTTTCAGTTTTAATTATTCTTACCTTAATTTTTTCTCCAATCTTTTTTTGAATCTTAATAATTTGAATTGTTCTCCCCGACTGCACACCCATCATTTGATTTTTTCGCCTTCCATATGTGGCTATCTTAATATCTACAATATCACCTTTAGAAAAAGGTTTTGGAGGATTTTTTCGCCTATTAATATTAAAATCTTTTTTATTTAGAACTAAAGGTTTTATTTCATGTTTTTTTTCTAGCTGACGCAGGTAATCATAAAATTTTTTCCAGCTAAACGGTTTAACTTTTGGTATTTTTCTTCCAAATTGATAAATTAGGTAATTCTGAATTCCTAAAGGGGGACAATTTTTACCGGCTCCAATTTTTTTAGAAAATCTTATTATTTCATCAATATCTTCTTCATTTTTACCAGGTATAATTATTGGAGTTAAAATTAAATCAATCTTACTTTTTGCAACGTATTTCGCAATTTTTTTTATGTTTTCTATATCATAACTTGCCGAATTTGCTAATTGTTTTGATTTTTTTGGATCCAAAGAATTAATAGAGAGATTAATTCGGGTTAGACCTGCTTTTTCCAGCTTATCTATATATTCTTCGGTTAATGGAACTCCATTTGTTTGAATTGATATAATTTGAATTCCAGGAAGCTTGGATAATTTTGAAATCAATTCTACTAAATGGGGATAAATTGTAGGTTCGCCTTGGGCAGAGATATGAGCTTCCAATTGATTTGAACCCAAAACATTAATGACTTTTCTTATTTCCTCAATTAGATAATTTGGCTCAACAATGTAATCGACACGCATTTTAGAATTCTTTCCCTCATCCACCGAGCAAAAAATGCATTGTAATGGACATCCCGTTACAGGACGTATTTCAATGATATTTGTATTATGAAGTAAGATACCAAATGATAAATTTCCAATTAAAGGAATCCCAGATTGTTTTGTTATGTAAATTATTTTTCTCCCAGTATATTTATTAATTAGAATTTCACCTATTTCGAAAGTAAAATAGTTTTTAATATGTCTTTCAAGTTCGTTTTGTTCCGGTAAATCATATATCGACTCAATTTTTACCAAAATTTCATTTTTTTCGTTTGATGATACCTCAATTTGCAAATTTTTTTGTTGAAATCTTTTCTTAAGATAATTAACAAAGTCTTTAGTTTGTATGCTACCTTCTAATAAATCTTGAATTTTGAATTTCATTTCATCATTGATTTGGCCAAAAATGGGGAGAAAATTTGAAATATTAAGAACAAGCCTTCTTTCCATATAAAAAAACCTAGATTTAAATTATTTAATTTAAATTCTTATATTTCGAAACGTAAAAGAGCAACCATAGAACCAAAAGATTCTAATTGTTCACCAGCGGAATGCAGTGAACTTATTATAACAATATTTCCGCGTAATTTTTCAATTTCCTTTAATAAAGTATCTAATTTTTGTCTTTTTTTTACATCATTAACTCTCAACAAAGTATCAGTTATTAATAAAGTCTCTATCGCCTTATAATTGTTCGCATTTTCAATTTCTTCAATTCCATAAGCTATATTTCGTTTATTTTTACCTAATCTCTTTAGAAATTCTTGAACTAATTCAGCTTCCTTTGTAATTCGCATTTCTTTAATAGATTTGATGGTCTCACCTTTCCGAATTACTTCAATTACCCCATTTTTCCCCGAATTACTCGAATCAACCACAATTAAATTAGAAGCAAGCTTTGGATCTTTTTCTTTTAAAAATTTTAAAAAATGATCTTTAGTAAACCCAGGTCCAGCAATAATTATTGAATCTATATTTCCATCAGATATATTTTCATTAAGTATTTTTAGTAATGAAATGAAAAAATCTTCTACAGCTTTATCATAATAGTCTACTTTGAATCTTTTTCCAGGTATGTTTGCAGTTATTGCGGCGATTTTTTTATAACCTATTTCTGTTGCCTTTGCAAAATACGCATCACCTTTATCAAGGATTAATATTAAAATTTCTGGTTGAGTTGATGAAGTTTCAGCCATTTCAATTCGTTTCAGAACAAAACTTTCCCAGTAATTTTTTTTAATTCGAAGTTCTGAGTGAACTTCAACATTTAAAGTGTGATAAGAATGAAGAGAAACAAGATCCTCAGGCCCATCAATAATAATTCCCTTAATTCTCAAACGATTTGAAAAGGGATGAAAATTAAATTCTTCAACTTTTATCCCCAAATAAACTGGAATTCGTTCTCCACGATCAGATCTTAAAGATTCCTCATCTCCTCGGAATCTTCTTAACGTTTTTGCATATATAATATCATCTGGTCGGATTATATTATAAAGGTGCCAAAGATCATTCAAATTCTCTATTAATAGAGTAATTTCGCCTTTTTTTAAATCTTTTTCCACGATTTTCATTGGTTTTTCCTTACAATTTCAAAATAAATTATTTGTTTAATTCTTTTATCTTTAAAATTTCTTCCTAGTATTAATACTTCATCATTTAAGTTAAAATTTAATTTAAAAAATTTAAATAAATACATCGATTTTCAATTAAAAATTTAAATTAATTATCAAATTCTTGGTCAGAGAAATGGATTTAAGAAATAATTCAAATAAAAATCAGATTGGCGATTTAAAAATAAGAACAGTTTCTTTATCAGATATCAATAGACTATATTATATTGAAATTCACACATTTAAAACTCCTTTTTCAATAGAAACTTTGTCAAAACTCGCCCAAACACCAAATATTATTTATTTAGTGGCTGAAATAAAGCAATTTGTGATAGGCCATATAATAACATCTTTGCGTGCTACCGAAGCTCACATCATTTCAATTGTTATAGATAAAGATTATCGTAGAAGGGGGTACGGTTCCATCTTACTTAAAAAAACCTTAGAAAAAATAAAAGAAAAAAAAATAAAAAAGCTTGTATTGGAAGTGCGAGTAGGAAATAAAGTAGCAATAACTTTTTATGAAAAATTTAATTTTAAACCCATCAAAACCAAGGTTAGTTATTATTCTGATGGTGAAGATGCACTAGAAATGTGGTTAAATTTTTAAACCATTTTAAAAAGATCCTCTATTGATTCACAATCAATATCGGGGTTTTCTTTTTTGAAAATTTCAAACTTTTCTTTTGCTTCTTTTTTAAATTCTGCAGCTTTATATTTTTGTTCTTGAGCAAATCTGCCAGTCATACTACCAAAAAATTGCGATTTAAAAATCAGTTTTCGAATTTCTAATAATTTTCTTTCTATTTCAGGACGATTAAGGTAAAAATTAATGGCTTTTTCAATATATAGACCTATACTTGATTGCATATTTGCAACTAGTTCGAAAGAATTATTAGTATTTTCTTCAACTTCCTTTTTTAATTCATCAATAGACTTATTTTCATAATTTATTTCATAAGCAAAAAAGGTTGATTCATCAGTTGACAAGACTTGTTCAAAACCAAATTCTGGTTTATCCATTGTAGGTTTAATTGATAGATATTTAGTCTGTAGAGAAATATCTTCAATTATATCTCTAATTTCATTATCATTATAGATGTCTTCTAAAATCCTAGCAAATAAGTAGATATTTCCTTCTATCATCCTATCTGCATGGTAAAACATGGCTCTAAACACTAATTTTTTATCAAATCTGTCAAAATAGAGATTTGTGACTTGATTACCGCTTTCAGAGACAAATTGGATAGTGTCTTCATCTATTCTTTCCCCTTCGTACCTTAATTCATTGAAAAGCTGCTCTACTGGGGAATCTTTTCTTCTATACATATTGAAATTCACTTTTTCGGAATGAACTACCCTTCAGCAAGCTGAATAGTTTCCACTAATGGAATTCATCCCTTCATTTCTCTTTTTTGGAGATTGGGGACACGGTGAGTTCACCACACCACTATCAACTACAAGTTGATTACTTTTACCTTTTTTAAGATTTAAATTTTCGTATGTCCTCCAAATTTTTGGCTGGAGCCAACAGCTCAACCCTTTTTTGTGTTTTATAAATTCGTTTCCAACATTCTTTCTTAAAATATTCAGCGCTGCATTAACATCGGCGTTAATTTTTACCTTATTTTTCGTAAGGAATAGTCCTCTATGCACTCTTTTTCCCAAGTAGTTTTTTCGTTTTTTTATTGGCTCCAAGTCCAGCGCACTGGTCTTAGAAGTGTACCACTCTTCGACCATAACAACTTTTATCCCGACCAACCTCCCTTTATATTTAAGAAGGTCAATGAGCTTTTTAAAAGGGACTTGCACGAAATTTTGGTTATTTCGTTTCCCCAGATTTAATTTGTCCTTCCACCCCGGATTGTACCCGACAACAATTTTCCCAAAATTGCCAAGGATACAATAATTTACCAATTTTCGAGTTATCTGGTGGAAGAAATTGTTGATCCTATTATTTCTTTTTAGTCGAAGTTTTTGCAAGCGTTTCGTTTCACCTTCAATACCCTGTTTATCCTTAATGCTTTGGTAACGAGCCTTGAGCTTGTTGTAAAATTGATTAATGCTCTTGATAACACCGCCTTTAATAATGCCAGATTTAAGACCGACGTTATTTACACAAGTTACAGTGTTATTCAGACCAAGATCAATACCTAAAACTCGTTTTCTATCCAAGCCCAAAATTTTTGGATTTTTCTCGCTAATAATCTCGCAAACATACACATTCCCCCTCGGTAAGATCCTTACCTGATTAATCTTTCCTCGAATCCTTGTTCTAATTGGGGGAATGTTAACCCTTTTCGGAAATATCAAACAGCCATTTTTGACACGGCATTGCTGGTTTGTAAATACGACTAACCACTCACCATCCTTCTTTTTCTTGTACCCCGGTATCCTCGGTTCTCCTTGATATTTATCATGGCGTTCTTTGTAATCCTCATGAGCTTCAAAATACCCCTTCCAAGTCTGCCGTACCACTTTTAGAATTTGTTGTGCGGTCTGGGCGGGTAATTCTTTATATACCATTTCATTTTTTAGTAAATGGTATAAAAATACGTATTTCGGCAAGTACCGCTTATTTAAGGAACCGTCGGCTTTTCTATGAAGAAAAAGCCTCTGTCTGATTTCAAAATTTGCCTTATTATAAAGGTTTTTTGCGTGATGGCAGATTTTGGATAATGGATCTTTGTACTTTTTATATTTTTTCTTGATAATTCTGATCTGTATTTGCTCCGTCTTCCTGTACCGCTTTACTGGTAGAAAGAAGAACCCACTTACAGTATCAAGTAGCTTAAGAAATTTTTTCAGTGATCTTTTCGTTACTTTTATTAGGGATTTTTTAACTTTTTTCGATTTATTTTTTCGTGTATTGTGTGAGATTACAGCCAGCTTCTTTTTTTCCTTTTCATGGATTACTCCACGACGGGAGAAGCCGGACCCCGCTACCGAATCAAGCAATTTTTTTCGGTTACTTTTGGTCGCCATAAATATCAACTCTTTTTTACTGTATTTGAAGTTTTAAATTG
>JABXJV010000542.1 GCA_013375355.1 Candidatus Helarchaeota archaeon | reverse complement strand
AATTCGCACTCTCCGCAAGGAATACTTGGGTCAATGCCCACAGCCATCCCCTTTTTAAGCCCGCGGTCGTTTTTTCCAACAGCCTCGATTATTCCTGAAACCTCATGACCAAGAATATGAGGCTTTCTTACTAATCTTGTCCCTACTCTTCCGTATTTATAATAATGAATGTCAGAACCGCAAATTCCAACAGCATTAACTTTGACAAGTGCTTCACTGGATTCCAGTTCTGGTTTCTCTATCTCCTCAATTCGAAGGTCTCTTGCCTTATGTAATACAGCTGCTTTCATTATTTTATAAGAAAACTCTATTATTAGTTATTTTTAAACAAAAATTTATAAAATTTTTTTTACATTATCAACTATTTTGTTGAAATTGAAATTTTAAATAATATATTAATTTGTATGAATTTGCCATTGGGAAAGTTAGACCCTGAACTTTTGAATAAGTTTCTATCCAGGATTCCAAAGAAAGACAGAAGGATAATTATAGGCTCCAGGGTCGGGGATGATGCTGCGGTCATCGATTTTGGTGATAAATATTTGATAGCAAAAACCGACCCGATTACATTTGTTTCGGATAAAATAGGATGGTATTGCGTAAATATAAATGCCAATGATATCGCTGTAATGGGTGGGATTCCTAAATGGTTTCTCGCAACTGCATTGATGCCGGAGGGAAAGACAACCGAAAAAGATATTGAAAAATTATTTAAAAGTCTTATTTCTTCACTGAATAAAATAAATGTTACACTCTGCGGTGGGCATACAGAAATAACCCCCAATCTTGACCGACCAATTGTCATTGGACAGATGATAGGCGAGGTTCTAAAAAGTAATCTTATAAATAAAGATTCTGTCAAGCCCGGTGATTTAATAATTTTAACAAAGGGTATTGCAATTGAAGCAGTTTCGATAATAGCCAGAGAAAAAAAGTCTTTTCTTAATAAATCTTTTGGGAGAGAATTCGTAAAAAGGATAAGAAATTTTATAAAAGTTCCAGGTCTGAGCATAATAAGAGAAGCAAATATTGCCTTGAAATCAGGAAGAATATCTGCAATGCATGACCCGACCGAGGGAGGACTCCTTGGTGGTCTCTATGAACTTGCCTTGTTGAGCAACACTGGTTTTATTATAGAAAAAGAGAAAATATATATATATCCAGAGTGCAAAAAATTATCTGAAAAATTTAAACTCAATCCGCTAAAGTTAATTGCCTCCGGTGCACTTATAATAATATCTGAGCCAGATGAATCAAAAAAAATTGTTAACGCATTAAGAAAAAATAAAATCAAATCGGAAATAATTGGAAAAGTTACCTCCTCAAAAAGCGGTTTTAAAATAATTGAAAGGGGCAAAACAAAAAGTATTAAAACTCCTATTATAGATGAAATCGGGAAAATACTTTAAATTAATTTAGGGAGTAAGTTCATATATATAAAGTTTGACAGATTTAACTAAAAATTTAATGTTAATTTATATAAGGAGGTGACTAATAATGGGAATACAATTATCTAAATATATCGACCCTTTAATTGAAAAGGTTGTAGTCTCCGGTCCTCGTATTTTATTTTTAATTATTTTATTTGTTGCATTGTATTACATTATAAAATTTATTTTAAAGAAATCTAAAAATATAATAAAAGAAAGAATAGAAAAGAAGAGTAAATTTCCAGACGAATCAATAAAGCGTATAGAAACCCTGTTTAGTATATTCTCGAAGATTGTTTATATTTTATTGGTTGGAATTGCATTTACAATAATTCTTGGTGCATTAGGAATAAATATTGCTCCAATCCTCACAGCAGCGGGTATTTTTGGACTGGCTGTTAGTTTTGGAGCGCAAAATTTGGTTCGTGATATCATAAGTGGTGTCTTTATCCTTGTTGAAAATCAGGTTAGAAAAGGAGATGTTGCAATTGTAAATGGAGTCGGTGGTTTTGTTGAATCTATAAATCTCAGAACGATAGTTTTGAGAGATTTTTCTGGTATTGTTCATATTTTCCCAAACGGGGTAATTAATACGCTTTCTAATATGACGAAAGATTGGTCCGCAATGGTTTTTGATATTGGTGTTGCATATAAAGAAGACCCTGATAAGGTCATTACGGTTATAAAAGATGTCGCTGAAGAACTGAGAAATGATGAAATGTATAAAGATTTTTTTATAGAACCTATGCAGATATTCGGGGTTGATAATTTTGATGATTCGGCTGTCGTAATTAAAGCCAGACTTAAGACAATACCTGGAAAGCAGTGGGATTTGGGAAGAGAATTCCGAAAGCGCTTGAAAAAGGCTTTTGATGACAACGGAATAGAAATCCCGTTTCCTCATCGGAGTGTATACTTTGGCGAAGCGAGTAAACCAATTCAAGTATCTGTTACGAACAAATCTTAAAATAGTTGGAATATACACTTTATAACTGAAGCAAAGGAATGCAAAATTGTTGCGCCCAAAATAGATAGTAGAATAAAATTTTATAATAACTTTTAAACGTTAATTCAGAAAATTATATAAAGCTGTGTGTTGGTGTTGTCACCAACACACAGCTTAGTCTGCATCATCAATGTGCTCTTTTAAAGTAAATTTGCTTAAATAGAATAGAATAAAAATTGAGGGAGGGAACAAATGAGCAAAAAAAGGTATGTGATAATGAGTATAATTGTCTGGGTGATATTTTTTTTGATTGAACTTTTTGAACATGTTACGATTTTAGGAAGCAGTTATTCTTTGCATGCAGAATTTATGAGGACTGGCGGCTCGGATGTGATGGTATTAAATGTGGTAGGAGGGTTAATCTTTTCTTTTCTTTTTTGTTATATATTTATTAAGGGATATGAAGGAAAAGGAATAATGGAGGGTGTTAGGTTTGGCATCATAATCGGAGCGTTTGTATGGCTTCCCAAAATGATTTTCGAGTATGCAAACTTTAATTTTCCAGGAAGCTGGCCCCTGATCTGGTTTATCTTTGGTGTAATTGCATCAGTTATCGGAGGTATAATTTCTGCCTTAATATACAGACCGATCAAAAAAACAGAATAGAGTAATATTAGTAATCTAAATAAAAGGTCCATATAATAACCTTTTAAAATTGATAAAAGTAATTACTTCGGAGAGATTTTATAAAGTTTTCTTTTCCGCCTTAGGCGGATCCGCTGTAGCGGAGCTACTTTCTTTTTCAAAAGACACGAAGTGGCATGCAAAAGTAGAACATCTAATTAAAAGATAAAGAATTTCTGGAGGCGAATATGATAATTAAAAAAATTCGTTTTCTAATATTTATTATCTTAACATTTTGTTATTGTGCGCCGAGAGAGCGACCCGAAGGTCTGCCGGTATATCATTGTTATAAAACATCTGAAGAGATAATAATAGATGGTAATATAACTGAGGACGCATGGAAAAAAGCAGAAGAGGCACAGTTTGTAAATTTTGACGGTTCAGTTCCAGAACAAAAGACCACATTCAAGTGGCTCTGGGATGATGTATATCTTTATGGAGCATTTCATGTTGAAGATAAGGATATCTGGTCAACGAAGACAGTTTATGATGATAGTTTATGGCTGGAGGAAGTT
>JABXJV010000541.1 GCA_013375355.1 Candidatus Helarchaeota archaeon | reverse complement strand
TAAAACTTCTTATTTGGATTTAAAGATAGAATTGGGCAAGAGAATCATGTCTGAATGTCATTTGTGCGAGAGAAGATGTGGAATAAATCGTTCAAAAGGCGAACTTGGATATTGTAAGGTGGGAAATATTGCAAATATCTCTAGTGCTCATTTACATTTTGGAGAAGAACCTCCTTTAGTTCCATCTGGTACAATTTTCTTTTGCAGCTGCGTATTTTCTTGTAAATTTTGTCAAAACTGGGACATTTCAACTAAACCCAAATCTGGGGTTGACGCTTCATCTGAAAAATTGGGTCATGTTGCTAATCATCTGGCTAGAGAAGAAAAAGCGAAAAATATTAATTATGTCACCCCTCTTCCGAACACATATTTTATAATTGAGTGTTTAAAATACCAAACTCAAAACATAACTCAACTCTGGAATTCTAATCATTATTGTTCTCTTGAAACAATGAATCTTATCCTAGACCTAATGGATTTCTGGCTTCCTGATTTTAAATATGGTAATGATGAGTGTGCAAAAAAATTATCGAATGCACCAAATTTTTGGGAAATAACTACAAGAAATCATAAAATGGCCCACGATAATGATAATGGGGAAATGATAATACGCCATTTAGTAATGCCTAACCATGTAGAATGTTGTACAAAACCTTTATTAGATTGGATCGCAGAAAATTGTCCTCGTGCGATTGTAAATGTAATGGCTCAATACCATCCATCCCATAAAGTTCCTTATGATCCAATCCTTTCAGATATTAATCGTCGTCTTACCAGAGAGGAAATACAAAAAGCAAGAGATTATGCAGATAAATTAGGAATAATTTGGAAACCTGTCTCATGATTAATATTACTATTTTTATGAAATGATTTAACAAGAAATAAATGAGTTAATTAAAATTTCAATTAAGTTGGAAGTTTACTCTTCTTTTTTACCCATAGTATCTTCTATTAGCTTATCTAATCTGGATACAGACTTCTTGAAGTCTTCAGTTCCAGATCCTGTAGGTTTTGAAGAACTTTCGGAGGATGTACTTTTCTTTTGCATCTTATAATTACAGAAATGACAAAGTTTTACATTTTCTTCCTCGTTAAATAAATACATATCCCCATCACCAATCATTTGCCCGCAATTATCGCATTTTATATTTTCCTTTGTTCTAACACTGCGAAATTTACCCATAAAACCACCAAGACTTCTTTAAAATATTTGTATCATAAGATTTAACATTTTAAAAATTTAAGCTTCTTTATTCCTTATTTAAAATCAATATAAAAATCTTGAGTTTATCAAAAACAATATTTAAATAAAATAAAAAAAAATAAAAATACAATAGGAGAAAAAAGACAATGCTTTTTGGAATAACTGTAATTAAATGGGATAAAAAATATGGTATGAGGGTCGAAGCCAAATATCCAGAAAATCTTGATATTAACGATACTATTACTAAGCAAATTTATACTAATCACGAATTTGAAGAAGAAGCGGGATTTCTTTCACTTTCTATTGGTGATTTAAATCTTGCTAGTTATTATACTGGCGATACAGATTATTATATGGTAGTGCTTCTTTCAATTGATGAACGACCAGAAAATTATGAGGATATTCTTTCGGATACAATAAGGAGAGTAATGTCACAATTAAAAGGAAAAAAATACATTGAAGAACTTCCCAATTATTTTAAACATATCGCCACTTACCCCAAAATGACCGACGAACAAAAATTAGCATTAATACTTCTAGATCCTATTAAAAAAATGATTCTAGACAGGCTTATAGAAGACAGTACGCTTACCAAGTCTGAGCTTTCAGCTTGGTTAAGAGATAAATATGGGAGCGAATACATCGACGTTGATTCGATTGTAAATAGTATGCTTCGAAATAAACTAATACGTGAAGAAACTTTAGAAACCATGACAAGTTCATCCATCTTTCTTATTGGAGATATTTTTGTAAGTAGAGTTCCCCCAAGAGCCTCTATTGCACGTTCAAGAACTATGAAGGATCTAGATAGTTCAGTACTCAGAAACTACTTGGATGACGTTAGAACATTCTTTGAAAAGTACTCGCCAAATCCAGAAGATACGGAACTGATTTTAGATTTAATTACAGATGTGAATTGTTATACTGTGGTTAAAGAATTAAGAGTTGCTCCAGTCTCTCAAAAATCTAAAACTTATCAGAGGCTATATGGAAGTATTGAAAATTTTGACGAAACTTTACAAAGACTTTGGGAAGCTCAGATGATATCTGTCTTAAAAGACAAAAAAGGTCAAGAATATCTGTTCTTACGGTCAGATATTAAAGTAAAATACGTGTTTCCAGAGTATTTAATAGATAAAATCCGCCAAATCTACTATGAAGGCTCTCAACCTGATTTCATTCTAATTGAACATTTGCGAATACTTCAGGACCGTTATGGTGAGTTCAAGGAACATTAATTGCTTTAAAATAACTTGTCAATCCATATTTCTATTTTTAATAAATCAATAGTTCATTATAAGTAATTTATAAAAAGATTTTTTAAATTAAGTTAAATTTTTTCTAATATTCTTTACTATTAATGAACTCAATACGATAAAATTTAGTAATTTTTTTAATTATGATTCGATAAAGTTAAACTCGTTACTTTATTTTTAGAAATGAAATAGATTTTGTTGGTAATATCGATAAATATTAATGTTTTGTTTGAAAACATTTTATTGGTAATTGAGATGCTTCGTGAAATTCTCATTCTCAAAGGAAAATTTCAAATATATAAAAGAATTTATGGTGAAGGGATATCAATTCAAGCACTTTCACCAATTTTAGTATCATTAATTGATTTTTTGAAAGAAGCCAAAGAAAATACGATTGAATTTATGAATATTATTAATTTTAAAGTTGCTTATGCTACAGATATTGAGCATAGTTTGTTATTCATTTTCATAACCGATCTAACTGATGATAATGATAATATATCACAACAATTAGAAATTATAAGAAATGAATTCTTTTCAAGGTATGAATCACTTATTGAATTACAACAAGATTCCGCGGCATATGAAGGATTTAATGACGTAGCTGATGAAGTTTTTAAAGAATTGCGCCCCAAAATTGCTCTTGTTGGATTTAGTGGTGTGGGTAAGACAACAATTACTAGATTGATCCGTGCTGAAGAGATCCCCATGCGCCACGTCCCAACCATTACAGGTGATGTTGCGACAATAAAACTAGGTCACGTTAATTTATACCTTTGGGATTTTGCTGGACAAGAGAAATATTCTTTTGTATGGAATAAATTTATTAAAGGCGCTGATTCAGTCATTCTAGTTCTAGATTCCTCTCCAAAAAATGTTCGTGAATCCAAATTTTTTATAGAATTAATTCGAAAAGAAGAACCGCATGCCCGAATCGCAATAGTTGCAAATAAACAGGATTTGCCAGAATCCATGTCCACTGACGATATTGAACAATATCTAGGGTACAAAACTTACTCAATGATAGCGATTGATCCTGATAACAGAGAATTAATGTTAAATATAATAGCGGATACAGTAAGAGTGAGAAGTTTAATTGCACCTTTTATTAAACCTTTATTAGAACGGGATAATTTAATTGCCGAAGCCGAAGCTGCTATTATGGCAGGAAATATTCAACTTGCGGCTGAAAAATTTGATGCCATAGCTGATTTATGTGTTATCCTTGAAGAAGAAGACTTAATGCAACATTTTAAAGCACAAGCTCAATTTTTGCATTCAAAATTAGCTGAACTACAACATGGTCTTCAAACCTCTCCAGAAAATATTGTAACTAGTTCTGAATCTGTGATTCCTGAAGGAATTACAACACCACCAATAACAACAGACGCCTTAGAGGAAGAAGTCGTTAAAAAAGATAAGGAAAAAATGGAAAAAATCATGAAAGAGGAAGAAGAGAAAATAAAGAAAGAACAAGAACTTTTAAAGAAGGAGGAAGAAGAAAAGAGGAAAACAGAAGAAGAGAGAAAGAGAAAGGAAGAAGAAAGAAAGAATAGGGAGGCAGAGGAGAAAAAGGCAAGAGAGGAAGAAGAAAGAAAGAAAAAGGAAGCAGAGGAGAAGAAGGCAAGAGAGGAAGAAGAAAGAAAGAAAGAGGAAGCAGAAGAGAAAAAGAAAATAACTGATGAAGAGAGAGTAAGAAAGGAAAGAGAAGCGAAAATAAAAGAAGATCTTAAGAAAACATTCGAGGAAGAACCTAAACCTGTGATAAAACCAATACCAAAACCTGTGATAAAACCAATACCAAAACCT
>JABXJV010000540.1 GCA_013375355.1 Candidatus Helarchaeota archaeon | reverse complement strand
TCCGATTGGATAAATGGCTTAGCTTATCGGGACTTATCACTTAATTAACTCCTACTTCACAGCATATTTCCTTTACTAGGAGGGATTTTAAAAAGTTTTCATGAAGGTCTATTTGATTCATATACAACTCGGGACAATGCAGGCTGTGTCTATTTTGAGCTTGCATGAGATTTTTTAATAAAATTTCATTATTATCTTTTAAGAAAAAAATTGGAACAAATATATAGATGGTTGAAGTGAAAATCACATACTCAATTGGGGCAGCATTGGGAGGCGATGGGATTGGATATACCGCATTAAATGCGGTTAAGGGGTTATTTAGACGAAATTATCTTGAAAAAGCAATTTGTGTGAATTCTAAAACAGATGAAATCAACCCAAATCTTGTAGTGGAAATTAAAATTTTACAGAGAATTAAACGTAAGCGTGTATTATCGGACAATTCCTTTGATTTGCTTGCGAGTAGACATATTAAAGATTGTGATGTCTTTCATGGATGGAATAGTAAGTGTCTTTTTTCATTGTATAAAGCAAGGAAACATAGAGCCAAAACGGTGGTGGAAAGAGCATCTTCACATATTTTAACACAAAACAAATTGCTAAGTGGTGAGTATGAAAATTTCGGGTTAAAAAACAAGCCAATTGATAGATACACCATTTTGAAATGCAAAAAAGAATATGAAACAACAGATTTTATAACAGTCCCTTCAAAATTTGCATATAATAGTTTTTTAGAATATGGTTTTGATGAAAAGAAGTTATGGCTTATCCCCTTTGGTGTTGATACTGAAATTTTCAAACCTTCTGAAAAATCCAATAATATCTTTAGAATATTATTCGTTGGACAAATTTCTCTCAGAAAGGGTGTTCAACACCTATTAAAGGCTTTTTCTGAGATGAACTTGAAAAATGCAGAATTAATATTGCGTGGCTCGATTAAGCCAGATATTAGGGATATACTTGATTATTACAAGAAAAAAATAGACTTTAGAATAATAAAATTTGCTAAGCAAAATGAACTTGTGAAATTGTTCAACAGTTCTTCCGTGTTTGTTCTTCCGTCCATCGAAGAAGGAAGTGCACTGGTAACTTATGAAGCTATGGCATGCGGATTACCTTTAATAGTTACTGAAAATTCTGGCGCTGTTGCCATAAATGGAAAACATGGTTTTACAATTCCAATACGCGATTCATCCGCAATCAAAGAAAAAATCGAATATTTTTACCATAATGAAAAAGACAGAAGAAAAATGGGAAATAATGCTAGAAAATATGTTCAGCAATATTTCACGTGGGACAAATATGCCGAAAATTTAATTAAACATTATAAAAATGTCTTGTGATCTGTTAAAGCTTGAGAAAATATATCTTTCTAGTCAAACGTAAAAAAGAGATATTGCGAACTAGAACCTCAATATTTCTTTTCTCTCATTTTAACATTCTAAGTAATCCTTTTCAATTTAAAATAAAAATAAAAGCTCAAGATGGCTTAGATTGAACTCTGTGGTGATTTAAAGATATAGGCAAGAGTGGTTAATCCAGATTTTACTACATAAATTTGTGTCCATCCATCAAGTTCTTCATGCCAATTTGGATGTCTTTGGAGGTATGTTGAACTGCCAATGGCAAAATCTCCTATATGTACCTCTCCGATTACATTGAAATTTTTTATTCCCCTTTTAGCAAATTCGATCTCAAGAAGTTCAGGATTATAAGATGCCGAAACATTACCATGATCGTAATGTTTGGAAAGCCATTCAACAGCAATTGAATAACCAGTATCATTTATCTGGATTTCTTTGCTTCCATCATTGAATAATTCATTAGTATACCCATAAGTACTTGGATACCCTGAGAAAACTAGCCATAAAATTTGAGGAATGAGTATAAGAATAATTAGAATGTTATTCATTAGATTTTTCCGCTTAAAGATCCTAAAAACACTAAAATCATTGATCATTCGTTTAACATTCTCCGAAATTTCCAAAATTACAAGACCAGACGCAATAAATGCAGGAGGAAAAACAAACATCAAATAATGGTCGCCTGCAATGAACCTACTTGCACTAATAGAAAGTAAGCAACTCCAAAAATA
>JABXJV010000539.1 GCA_013375355.1 Candidatus Helarchaeota archaeon | reverse complement strand
GCAGCAGAACGTGAGACGGACTTTATTTATGTATGTTATGATAATGAGGCATATCAAAATACCGGAATGCAACGAAGCTCACAAACTCCGTTTAAGGGTTATACAACTACAACCCCAATAGGGAAAATGGAACAAAAAAAGAATGTTCCTGCAATAATGGCAGCTCATAATATCCCATATGTTGCTACAGCGAATCCATCTTATCCATTTGATTTATTTAATAAATTTAAAAAGGCAAAAGAAATGACTGGAGCAACTCGTTATATTCATATAATTAGCCCATGTCCCCCTGGTTGGGGATTTGATACAAAGGATCTTATAGAAATTGGAAAATTAGCTACTGAAACGGGGCTTTTTACCCTCTATGAAATAATAAACGGAGATTTTCAATTGACAGGAATTAGTAAATTAATTGCAGAAGGACGAAAAAAACGTAAACCAGTTAAAGAATATATAAAAGTGCAAAGAAGATTTAGATTTCTTACAGATCAAGATATTGATTCAATTCAAAAAAATATTGATACAGAATACCAAAAATATTCTGAGAAATACAAAAAATAGCTTTCAGATTTTTGATATGAGTTTTAAAGACATAACAGTTTTATTAGAAATAACAAAAAGTTGTAATTTAAATTGTAGACACTGTTATACATATAACCTTGCATTTGATACTAACTTATTTCCAAATGATTTATCCTTAGACCAAATCAAATTAATTTTAAAAAGAATCGGAGCTCAAGGAATAAGCAATCTTGTTTTATCTGGGGGGGAGCCTTTTCTAAGAAAAGATATATTTGAAATTATAGATTATGCAGGAAATTATGGCTTTGAATCAATAGTAATTAACACTAATGGGATATTATTAAATGACTTAAAGATTATCAATCAAATAAAAAAGCGGTTAGACGTTATTACAGCTATAGTAGTTAGTATAGATGGAGCAACAAATAAAACTCATGATTATATAAGAGGACAAGGGCAGTTTGTTAATCTATTAAGAATTTTGGAAAAAATTGAGCCTCATGAAGAACTTCCTTTGGGAATAAATGTTACATTAGGTAAATGGAATATTCATGAGTTTAATGATTTTTTTACCATTTATAATAGATTTAATGCATTCTATATGAATTTTGGATTATTTATTCCGATAGGACATGGACTAAAAATTAAAGAACAACTACTATCCCCAAAAGAATGTTCAAACTTGATTCACATGACGGAAGAAAAAAGAAAATCTGGGTATAATGTTGATCTTTGTTCTGTTCCTTATTCCAATTTAATAAATAAAGATATATCAGGATATTGTTGTAATATTTTTACTGATTTTATTACAATTACAGCTCAAGGACATGTCATCCCTTGTATAATGTATGATTTTAACTGCGGATCTTTACTAAAATCAGATTTTAATATTAATGAAATTTTTAATCATCCATTAGCTCAAATATATCAGGATCCATCTAAATTAAAAGAAAAAATGAAAGGCAAATGCCGAGATTGTTCTGAATTTAGTATTTGTAAAGGGGGTTGTAATTTATTAACGTTATCGGTAAAAAATGATATGTTCGATTCAGATCCCCTTTGTCCCCTTGAATTTTTATTCGATAATGATTTCTAATTAACCAGAATTATAAATTTACCAAACATCACCCAATTTCTTCTGTTTAAATTTTTTGAATTTTGAAGGTTTTTTAGATTTTATAGCCACTAAAGGATTTTCCTTAGGCAATCCATGTGGTAAAACAAATTCTTCATTATCTAATTTCAATAAATACTTTTTAGCATCCTTAAACAAAGAATAATTGCCTTTTTTACTAGTATCTAGGTCTTTTTTTTCCTTATAATATTCAAAAGTGCTCCATTTTTCTTTGGTTCGTGCCCATACAATTAAATAATTTATATCCTTTGGAATTATTGTATATTTGGTAATGTTTTCGTTTAATTTTAGTAAAATGCTAATAATATTTTCTGATTCCCAAGAGACAAATTCCCCTTTTTGTATTTCTTCCAAGGTTCACCACTTGAAATTAAATTCCCTAACTTTAAGAGCATCATTGACTTTAATGATTATCGTAGCAATACTTTCAAGGGCATGCTCATCTGGAGAGAAAGTATGAGAGCTATATCGTTCCATTGTGCAGGTTGTGGATATTTCAAAAAGTCCTTTTTCTAATTCTTTTATAGAATTTATCTTTACATTCTTAAGGGACCAAGAGGATTCGACACCCCACCATATATTATATCCCTTTGTTGATTTAATTTTATTATTAAATTCTTCCTCCGTTATTTTTCTATTGAATAGCTGTTGATATAACTTCATTCCTTCATCTTCATCTTTCTGAAGCTCTTTTCTTATTATTTTTTTAATATTTTCATCTGTAAATTTTTTCTTCATTTCTTCAACTCGAAAAATATCTTACTTTTATTAAATTTTTAAAGTTTTGTTTGAATTGTTATTTAAGAATTTAAATTGTGGAAAGACAAAAAGATGGAAGTAGTCCCAAAGTATGCTGCAAGTGTTATTCTAATTCGGAAAAATTTTGAAGAGACAGCGGATACGGATTTTGAAATCTTGCTGATTAAAAGGTCAGAGACGATGAAATTTTTAGGGGGATTTCATGCCTTTCCTGGAGGGAAAATAAAAGATGATGATTACATTGAAAGGAATTTAAAAAGATGCAGGGGACGTAATATTAATCAAGCTTATAATATTTTACTCAATCAGAAGACATCTTTTAAAGAGAAAAAAATTGCATTGAGTTTCTGGATCGCAGCAATTCGAGAAGTTTTTGAAGAAGTTGGCATTTTAATCGCATACAAGGGGGACCAGTTAGTTGATTTGTCTAATAAAAGTGAAATAAGCAGATATCAAGAACACAGGGAAAAATTAATCAAAAACAAAATTTCGATGTTAGAAATAATGGAAATGGAAGATCTTTTTTATGCCGTTGATAAACTACATTATTTCCGTCATTTTATAACACCACCACTTGCACCAATTAGATTTGATACACGATTTTTTCTCACTAAATTACCTGAGGGACAACAAAGAATAGACCCAGATTATAAAGAAATAGCAGATTATGAATGGTTAACACCAAAAGCTTCATTAAAAAAATACAGAAAAAAGGAGATTAAAATCATTCCACCCCAGTATGCTTGTTTAAGGGGTTTAATGAATAAAAATCAAATTAAAGAACTTGAAAGATGCCATCTTATTTAACATAAAATTACATAAAAAAATATACATTTTCCATAAAAGATCGAATTTATTTATCCAAATCAGATGATTTTTATATTAGGTTCAATAAAAGGGAAAGGTCAAAGTTAATGATTTGGTTAATACTCAGTTTTCTATTTGTATATGGATTTATGATTTGTATGTACTATGGTATGCAACATTTAAAAACAACAAAAAATGATATTCAAACTTCTTATAATTCCAGTGTCGAAAAAGGTGTCCCATTAGAAGCTGTAGGAAGGCTTTACTCTGATTCCATCAACATTCCAATTATTGATGATTCTTTAAGTAGCAAACCTTCTCAAAATCTTGAAAAATCTGAAATTAAAAAAACATTGATTTGCAAAGCTTGTTCAAGAACTTTACCAGCAGATTCAAAGTTTTGTATTTTTTGTGGTTCACAACTATTTTAAAATTAAATACTCCTATTTTTTTTATTATAATATAGCTAATATTTATTGAAAAAATGGGAATATTTGTAAAAATAATATATTTTTTACTGAAAAGTCATTAAAAACGTCTGCTTAAAAAAATATTTAAATTACTTATATAAAATTAGATTTAAATTTGAATTGAAATTAATTATCATACCATTAATTAAAAAATTAAGAAACGATGTGAGTTTGTTATGTCAGATGAGATAGAAATAGAATCCCTAAAGAAAATGTCCAAAGATCTTTATAATCAGAACCAAAAATTAAAGCAAGAAATTAAGGCGCTTCAAGAACAGATTTATAATATTTTTGCTCAATATAAAATAGTGACTGGAAAGCCACTTGAATCATCATTGGACTGCCAAAAAATCGCAGATGAATTAATTGATGGTGCTAAAGAAGAATTATTAATCATTACACCTGTAATTGATAAAAAATATTTAGGAAAATTATTTGATAAGGTCAATAAAAAGGTAAATGTAATGATAATTACAGCAGAAATGGATCAATTAAAAACTAAAGACCTTAAACAATATATAGAAAATTTGAAAGCTATTAAATCAAATGAACTGATAAAAAGTTTTACCAATCCTACAACCAGATCCTTTTTAATCATAAAAGACAAAGAACGAGCGTTAGTTTCTAGTGGAGCCTTAGCTGAAATGGTAATGACTTTAACGCAAAATATTGGTTTTATGTTAACAAATAAGAATGATTTAAATACCTTGCTTAGGTTTTTTAAGCAACATCTTCCTAGATTTGTAAAAATAGAATTAATTCCAGTGTCAGAAGAAAAATAAGATTATTTTCGAGAAGCCCGTCTCATTTTATCAAATGTTTCAGACATTATTTTTTCTAAATTTGGATCATCTACATTTTTTAAAATATTTCCTGCAGCTTCTTTAAGGATATCTTTAAAAATTAAAGGATTTTCGTCTTTTCTTAATAATAAAGCCACTATATGGTTAGGAATCCCAATAAAGTTTTCTCCCTCAAGTCCTGAATAAAAGCTAGAGATTTTCATATTAGGTTGTGTGGTAACCGCAAAAGAGGGTTCATTAGATTGTAAACGATGAGTTGAATAAATTGACATTAACAAACGTTCTGTGACTTTATATCTCTGCGGATATTGAGCTAATAAAGATGTTCCAATTTCATTATCCCATTTTAATAAGATTATACCCAGGGGCAAGGTTTTTTTCCTCCTTTATTTTGGAATAGAAACTAAGTCATTTTCAACTTTTACTAAACCTCTTCGTTGAAGTTCCATAGCTAATCGTCGAGTATTTGCTATAGATTGCCCAAGTGCTTTCGCTAATTGATCTAAAGTTCTGGATCCGGCATCATCTACTATTACAAAAATTCGTAATGTGGGCTCCGTTTCTAAAATTTTTTTCATACTTTCCATGAGAACTTTAGCGCTTTCCATCTCTTCTTTTGCCTTTTCCGCTTCTTGTTTAATTTTATCTGTATCCTCTTTCAGTTCTTTATATTCTTCCATACTTCTTTTCGATTCTAAAACTTGAGTTTGAAGATCTTCGATTTGTTTAATATATTTTTGTTCTTTATCTAATAATTTGATAATTTTATCCTCATTTAGTTCGATAATTCCATCTTTCTCCTTCAATTGAAGAGATAATTCCTTTTCTAATTCTTTAAAGTCGAATTCTTCTAAATCCTCTTTTAAACCATCCATATGATACTTTATTCGCAATTTATTAACTTGTTCTTGAAATCTATTATAAGATTCTTTATAAGTTTCCAATTCAGTCTCAAGGGTTTTAATTCGCTGGTCTTTTTCTACAAGCTCACCTTTAACATCAGCAATAGCAGCTTTTTCAATATCAATTTTAGTTTTATCAAAACCACTTTTTATAGCTTTTATCTCTACTTTTAATGAATTGATTTCATCATCTTTTAATTTTAATTTTGTTTCATATTCAGTTTGAATTTCACCAATCTCTAGGTCTTTTTCTTTTAAACGTACTCCATATGCGCCTTGCTCTTGTAATTTCTTCATTACTTTATCATATCTTTCTTTTATGACTGATAATTCAGTTGTAAGTTCAGTCATTTTAAAATCTTTTTCGCTTAATTCGCTTTCAAATGATGTAATTTCAGCGCGTTGACGACCTATAATTGCTCTTAATTCTAATACATCGGTTGGAAAATCAACCATACCATCCATTTTATCTTCTAATTCTTTGATTTTTGTCTCATATTTTTTTAGTTTCTCATTTAACATTGTATTTTCAGTTTGGAGAGCTCTAAGACGATTTATTGTACTTGCATCATCTTTCTGTTTCTTATCTATATCAGATATTAAATCCTCGATATCAGGCATTTAATCACCTTGGTTTTAAATGAGGTTTTGATCAAATAATGAATATTAATACAATTGTAATTATTAAAGTTATACTTTATAAATAAGTCAATTGGCTTTAAAAATAATAGAAATTTGTATTTGATTGAATTTATAAAATGTTTAAACGATTTAACATTTTTTGATTAATACATACTAAAAAAAACATAATTTAGATAAAAAACTTATTAATCTTCTTGAAATATAAGATATTTCTCAACTAGAACTTTCAATCTGTTCATCTAATTTTTTCATATTACCCTCCAATTTCTTAAGAACATTTTTAAAAACAGTTCCACTTATTTCGCCTTTTTTGTATTGTTTCGCTAACAATTTAATCTTAAATTGGATATTTTCTTTTTCTTGATTTAATTTTTTAACTTCTTCAGGCACTTTTGTAGGTTTTGGTTTTATCACAGGTTTTGGTTTTGGTTTTATCACAGGTTTTGGTATTGGTTTTATCACAGGTTT
>JABXJV010000538.1 GCA_013375355.1 Candidatus Helarchaeota archaeon | reverse complement strand
TATTCTTGAAAAAATTGTATACCCATATTATCTATTGGTTGGAAACTATAGAAAAAATAGTCTTATGATATTATACTACTAAAAAAATCCTCCAAATTATTAAAAAAAACTTGAATAGGGTCAGATGGGAGCAAAATTCTTATCCAAATTAATGGAATTGCAATGCAAATCGTAATTAATCCATAAATTTTTTTAATTTTTTCATCTTTTAATCTATAAGTCACTCTTGACCCAATACTTGAGCCAACTACAGCTCCAATTCCTAAAAATATTCCGAAAAAAATAGCAAAAATAGGCAAATTACCATTTAAAATATGATTAATAACACCTGAAGAGGAACTAAATATCATTATAAATAAGGATGTTCCTATTGCGACGTGAATCGAAATATTCATAACAAGAGCAAGAAATGGGACAACAACAACTCCTCCACCAATTCCTAATAGACCACTTGCTGTACCCGCTGTTAAGCCGCCCAATATTCCAAAAATTATGATTTTTTTATCAATGACCTCAATTTTTGTAACTTTTATTTCATCTTCTCCAACGTCCCTTTTAAAATAAATTTTAAGCCCAACAAAAATTAAAAGAATGGTGAAAAGTAATTTGAACCAGTTAATATTTATTGTTTTTATTATATCAAACAGATAAGCTCCAATTACACTCCCAATCATTTGAAAAGGAATAAAAATAAGAGCAATTTTAAAATCAACCAATTTCTTACGAATATTAAAAACAGATGAGAATGTAGCTGTGGAGATTATGGCTATTAAACTGATTCCAGAAGAATATTCAGCATAATCCAAAAAAATTAGAACAGGAACATTTAAAAAACCGCCACCTGCACCAATAATTGATCCAATAAAGGAAGATAATACTCCAACTAAAGCCATTATTATATAGATAATCTCTATCATTAGATTAAATAGAATTTAAAGTATCAATAAAAATGTTATTAATTAAATACAATTTGATATTTTTAAAATAAATTATTGAACAATCGAGATAATGTTATTTAATTCTAAATAGTTAAGAATTGTATTAATGATTTGTAAATTATTAATTTGACTTGTGAACATTTATGTTGAAAAACAAGCGAATTGCGGTTACAAGACCCAAAGATCAGCAATCTGAATTAATTCAACTATTGGAAAAACAAGGAGCAATAGTTCTTTCACGACCAATTATTAAAATCGAGGAAATGGAGCATAAACGAAGAATAAGAAAAATAATTAAGTTAATAACCAAAAAAAATGCGGATATAATAGCGTTTACTAGTTCTAATGGAGTTATAAGTGTCCTTGAATTTGCCAAAAAGATCAATATGTTTGATCAACTAAAATCTGAATTGAATCAAATAACTATTGCTGCTATTGGAGAAAAAACAGCAGATAAATTGGAGTCAGAAGGTATAAAAGTAGATTTAATTCCTAAATCTTATACTAGTATTGATTTAGGTAAGCTTATGATTGAATATGGTGTAATAAATAAACGCATTTTCCTATTAAGGGCGAATATTGCAACAGAAGATTTACCGAATTTGTTAATGGAAGCACAAGCCACGGTTATTTCTTTCACAGTTTACAAGGTGGTACCTGAGAAAATCGAAAATATAAGAAAAATTGTAGATGAAATATTAGCTGGTCAGATAGATATAATCATTTTCACAAGCGCATTTGCTGCGAATACTTTATTTGGATATAGTGACAGAAAATATTACCAAAATCTTTTAGATTATGCTATGGAAAAGGTCAAAATAGTTGCTATTGGTCCAATTACTCAAAAAGCATTAGCAGGTATAGGATTTAATGTTGAAATCGTCGCTAAAACTTATACAATTGAGGGAATTGTGGAGGAACTTATTTATTATTATAAATAATCATCAAGTTCCGATTTAGATTCGATCTTGGAAGATTTTTTTTTGAATAACATTTTTTACCAAATATAAGCTTACAGTACTTTATGGAAATTGAAGGTAAGGATTGGAATTATTATTATAAATTTTATATTCGAAAGTCAGATTACAAAGTAATTTTTATAATTTTAGATGGAATGCCTGATATTTACGTCAAAGAATTAAATGGTACACCCTTAGAAGTAGCAAATACTCCGAATTTAGATAATTTAGCAAAACAAGGGGCTAGTGGTCTTATATATCCTACTCATGAAGCTCACATTCCAATAGGCTCAGGACCTGCTCATTTAGCTTTATTTGGATACGAATTGGATAAATATCCAGGTAGAGGATCTCTGGAAGCTCTCGGAGCAGGAATTGAAGTTCCACAAGGATCAGTGGTTGCAAGGATTAATTTTACTACCATTGATAAAAATGGCTTGATTATGGATAGAAGAGCTGGAAGAATCAGTGGAGAGAAATCCAAGAATCTATATAAGAGACTCAATGAGCTAGAGTGCGAAAAATATTGGTGTTTAGATTATAATATAAATCATACGAAGGGATATCGCGGAGTTTTAATAATTAGTGGAAAAAATGCTTCATCCTCTATTACAAATAGTGATCCTAGAGAAGTAGGAAGACCGATTTTAGAAGTAAAACCCGAATCGGAACATAATAGTGCACGGATTACTGCTAATTTCATGAATTGGTTCATTAAAGCATCTCAAGAAGAGCTTTTAAAAGATAATCCAACTAAGGCAAATGCAATTGTAACAAGAGGTGCGGGTTATTTACGGTTTTTGGAATCTTTTACTGACAGATATAAATTTGAAAAACCGGTTTTTATGAGTTCTTATCCTCTTTATAGTGGAGTGGCAAGATTTTTAAGAATAGATGTTAAAAGACCGGAAAAAACGGGATCTAAATTAACATTAAAAGATAAATTCATAACTGGTTCAAAATTAATAAAGGATCATGATATGACAATATTACATATTAAAGATCCAGATATTGCCGGAGAAGATGGAGATTATATAATGAAAAAGGAAATATTGGAAGAAATAGACTCATATATTCCATTTATAACAGATAAAATGGATAAGGATGATACTATTGTTATAACTTCGGATCATTCAACTCCTTGCCTTATGCGTGAACATTCTGGACATCCAATCCCTGTGTTGATGAAAGGACCTTTTGTAAGGGTAGATAGGGTTCAAAAATTTTCAGAATTGGATTGTATTCACGGGTCTTTAGGCACTTTTAGAGGAATTCAATTAATGAACTTAATTTTAATGTCAACAAAACGATTAAAAACATTTATGCCATGAGAGAATTGCTGTCTTTTCATAGAATTATTATAGTCGATATGACCCATGGAGGAAAAATCTTAGCAGAAGAACTCAAAAAAAAATGGGAGGTTGTAGGTATTGATGTTTATGATACGATGGATCCAGAAGAAGTCGCTCAATTCAAATTAAATGGAATCCAAATTATAAAAAGTTTAAATGAGATCTCTTTAAAAAATTCAGATACAATTATTGCTCCAGTACATTGTAACCCGCAATTCCTTTCAAAAGCTATTGAGAAGAAAAAAAAGATTATAAGTTTTCATAAAATTGTTGGGAATTTATTGAGATCAGAATTAAAAGATAAATTTATCATTGAAATTACAGGAACTCATGGAAAATCTACAACGACTATAACACTAGCAAAATTATTATCATATCAATATAAAGTGTTATGTTTAAGCAGTCGAGGTCTAGAGCTATTTCAAAATGGAAGTTCAGAATATTTAAAGAAGGAAATTGAAATAGCTCCTCCTTATTTGCTGCATGTGAAGAAATATTTACAGGAATTTGATATTGGAATATTTGAAATCAGCTTAGGAGGGATTGGTTTAGCAGATATTGGAGTATTAACAAATATCATTGAAGATTATCCTATTGCAAACTCGACAAAAAATGCAAGTCATGGCAAAAAACAACTTATTGAATTTGCAAAAAAGAATTCTGTAATTTTTTATAATAGCGACGATAAAAACTCTAAAAAACTAATTAATGATATCAAAACAGAGGCTACCTTAATTTCATTCGGAGAAACTGGTCAGATTCGGGGTAATATAATAGATTTAGTCAACTTTAATAAGCACAATAATTTAGAAATCGTGTATGACTTCTTTTTCAAGGATAATAAGAAAGGAAAAATTAATAGCTCAATTTCTGGCAAGGTAATAGGTCCGGGATATTTTTATGCAACACTAACTTATGTAGGAGTTGCGCTAATTTTAAAAATAAATAAAAATAAAATTATCGAAAATTTATATGATTTTAATGGAATACAGAATAGATTAAATCTCTCCAAAATGAATGATTGTTGGATATTAAACGATATAAATTCTGGAGTTGGAGATATTTCATTAGAAGCCGCTCTAAAATCTATCAGTTCTTATTTAACTACAAATAATTGTAAAATATGGTTAATTTTTGATGCCAATACTTTAGTCTGTGAAGGAATAGATATTGACAAAATTCAAAGAATTATATCAAAATGGAAAAATATTATAGCGGATGTTTATTCTACGAATTTAAATATGGGAAAATCATTTCTAGATTTAAATAAATTAATAAATGATTTATGTGAGAAAGCTAGAAAAAACGATATCATTTTTATTACAAAAAAAGTGAAAGGTTAATTGAATGACGGAGATAATGCACCCAAGACCTAGCCCAATTGTTGCAGCATTGTATACTTTAAGAGATCTGGACGCTGATGTAATAATCGTTCATGGTCCTGCTGGTTGCTGCTTTCGTGCTGCACGACTTTTAGAAGAAGATGGAGTTCGGGTTGTAACTACTGCTTTATTGGAAAATGATATAATTTTCGGCGCAAAAAACAAATTGATTAATACAATAAAGAAAATAATAGAAATGTTTAATCCGGATCTAATCGGAATAGTGGGAACTTGCTCTACAATGATTATAGGAGAAGAAATACAATCTGCTGTAGATGAAGCTAATCTGAATATTAAGACAGTTATTGTAGAAGTCCATGCTTGTATGGGTGATAATACTCTTGGGGCTATAAAAACTTTAGAAAGTGCATATAATAATGGATTAATAACTTTAGATGAATTTAAAAGACAAGAAAGAATGTTGAAAAGAGCTACAGAAATCGAAAAAGAATTTGGAATGGCAAAAAAAGAATATATTAGACCAAGTCAAGGAGATGATAAAGCTTTCCTTGCCAAAATAATTTTTAAACATATTAAAAACAAAAAAAATATTGCAATTGTATTGAATTCAAAGAAGGAAACCACATTTTTATTTGCTGACATATTATTAGCTATTAATAAGATAAATCAGAATTATAATTGTTCAATTCTAAATATTGCCAATTTAAACCCTGAGATTGGTTTACCAAGAATTAGAAAAGATGCAAAGAATATTTTAGAGGACCTTAAAAAAAATGGGGTAAAAATTAATCATATTACTGGGGGATTGGATGAGTATCCAATATGTGGAGAAAAAGCAGTAAAAATTATTGAAAAAAATGATAATTTCGATTTAAAGATTCTGCTTGGTCTGCCTCATGCTATCCCTTTGAAAAATCGAAGAAATTGTATAGCTATTACAAATGGACCTAGAGAGGTTGAACCTTTACGAGAGATGGGATATCAATATGTTGGAGTTGAATTAACATCTCATTCAGCTGTTATGGGTACAAACAAAATTGTTACT
Source organism: Candidatus Helarchaeota archaeon (assembly GCA_013375355.1). Next base: position 10,751 of record JABXJV010000538.1, on the reverse strand, counting down.
AGCGAATTGGGTGCAGAGCTACGTAAAATTGCTGGAGTTAAATAAATGGTAAAAAAAATTGCAATTTATGGCAAAGGGGGAATTGGTAAATCAATTATTGGACAAAACCTTGCTGCTGCAGCTGCCCAATTAGGTTATAAAGTTATGGTTATTGGTTGCGATCCAAAATGTGATAGCACTATAATTCTTACTCATGGTAAGAAAGTTGAAACCGTATTGGATATTCTACGACGGAATGAAGAATTAAACCCTAAAAGTATATTAATAAATGGCTATAAGGGAGTCAAATGTATAGAAGTCGGTGGTCCTACACCTGGAGTAGGCTGTGCTGGAAGGGGTATTATCGTAGCGGTCCAAGAATTAAATAAATTAAATTTATTTGACGGGTTGGATTTAATTATTTTTGATGTTCCTGGAGATGTAGTCTGTGGGGGATTTGCAGTTCCAATTCGAAAGGGCTATTCGGAAGAAATTTACATAATTACAAGTGGTGAATATCTCTCTGTTCTTGCAGCAAATAACATTTGTAGAGGAATACGGGAGAATAAGGCTAACCTTGCGGGTATAATTGGTAATTCAAGGTCCCAAACCGATGAACAGTCTATAATTTCAAGGTTCGCAGAAAAAATTGGGTCACCACTCATTTCTTATCTGATTTATTCAGAATTAATTAAAAAATGCGAAAGAAAATTAATTACTGTATTCGAAAATAATGGTGAAAATGAATTAACTAATTTCTTTGAAGAACTTGCAAAAAAAATTCTAAAAAATCAAACAAATAACATTCCTATTCCTCTTTCTGATAATGAATTAAGAAAATTATTCAATGAGGGTCAACATTGAATACTCCACGAATTTTAATTGCAGGGACTGGAAGTAGTGTAGGAAAAACTACTATTGCAACGGGGATAATGAAATCATTAAATTATAAAGGTCTCAAAGTTCAACCCTTTAAAGTTGGACCTGACTTCATAGATCCTTCTTATCATTCGATAGCTACAAATCGACCTTCTAGAAATTTAGATAGTTTTTTAATGTCAGAAGCACAAATCAGATGGAGTTTCTCTCATGCAAGTAAAAATAGTGATATAGCAATTATAGAGGGGGTTAGAGGATTGTATGAGGGATTAAATGCAATAAGTGATATTGGAAGCACCGCACATATTGCTAAAATATTGAAAGCCCCCATAATTCTCGTAATTGATATCAGAGGAATAACCAAAAGTGCTGCAGCCTATATTTTAGGTTTTAAACAATTAGATCCTGATGTAAATATCGCAGGGATTATTTTAAACAAATTTAGCACTCGTAAGCATGCTGAAAAAACGGTAAGAGCTATTGAAAAATATACCAAAATTCCAGTAATTGGGACCATTCCAAACGAAATGGAACAAGTATTACAGCAAAGACACCTCGGTTTAATTCCTATGGCAGAATTTAAAGGAAAACAAGAAATAATTACAAATATGGGAGGATTAATTAACGAAAATGTTGATATAGAACAAATATTGGATATTGCAAATAAAACTGAAGAAATAAAAGAAGTTAAGGAGCCCTTATGGAATAAGAATGAAGAATTATCTAAACAAAGAATAAGAATCGGAATTGCAAAAGATTCTGCTTTTAATTTTTATTACCAAGATAACTTAGATGCTTTTTCAGAAAACGGAGCAAAATTAATAGAATTTAGTCCAGTAAAGGGAGAAACCCTACCTGAAGCTGACTGTTTTTTAATTGGTGGGGGATTTCCAGAAATTTATTCTCAAGAAATATCACAAAACACAAATTTTCTTAAAGATTTAAAAAATACCGTAATGGAAAATCTTCCAGTCTATGCCGAATGTGGAGGTTTAATGATTTTAAGCTCAAAATTAGTCACAACAACTGGTGATAAATACCAATTTGCTAACATAATCCCCTCAAATATAATAATGATGACACAAAGGCAAGGTCTTTCTTATGTAGAGGGAATTACGACTAAAAATCATCCATTTCTTCCTCCTAATAGTTTAATTAAAGGTCATGAATTCCATTATTCGAAATTAAATGAAATCTCAAATACAATTTTCGGTTATAAAATTAGAAGGGGAAAGGGGATTGATGGATCTAATGATGGGATTTGTATAAATAATACATTAGCATCTTTCTTACATATTCACATAGCAAGCAACCCAAATTTTGCTATTGATTTCCTAAAACTAGCTTTTAAAAGAAAAGATTAATTCACAAAAATTATTATTAGTTACAAATAACTCTTAAGAGAATTTTACAGTTGTTTTAATTATGGAAAAACCGAATATCACAATATTCTCACCGGATGATATCTACTCTTATGGGGCAATGACAATTGCTGGAATTTTAGAAAATGAGGAGTATAAAACACAGCTTTCCCGTAAATTAACTTTATCAGAAGCACAAAATTCTGATTTCGTAGGATTTAGTTTAAGTTCCACGTTGCATCTAACAGGTAAAATAAAATCTCTAATTTCTGATCTTAAAAACTCTGGTAAGTTTATTGTGATTGGGGGACCAATTTCAATCTCACCTCAATTCATTTTCAATTGTATTCCCGAAGTAGATGTGGTAGTTGTAGGTGAGGGTGAAGAAACCGTTATAGACTTGGTCGATACTTGGTTAAATTCACGAGATTTAGAAAATGTTGATGGAATTGCCTTTAAAAGTAATGGTAAAACGGTAAATACGAAACGCAGAGAACCTGCTGATATATCAGAAAAACCGTTACCAAAAATTCCTGAAGATATTGGCTCCCAAAGTATACGAGGAGCTAGTGTATATATTGAAACACATAGAGGATGCGCAGCAAATTGCTCCTTTTGTTTAATACCAAAATTATTTGGTACTAAAGTAAGAACTCGTCTTTTAAATAGTTTAATTACCGAAGTTAGAGCATTTAAAAAAGCAGGAGCAAAAAAAATTGCCATTGGAACAGGTAACGTTGCGTTGTATGGTTGTAAAAAAGGAGTTCAAATAGATGAAGAAAAAGTAATAAAAATGCTAAGGGCTGTTAGCAAGGTTACAGGACAACAAAATTTAGCCGCTCCGGATTTAAGAATTGATATGATACCCGATTCAATTGTAGAGGCTATTCTTAAATACACTTACGGGCTGATAATTTTTGGTATCGAATCTGGTAGTAATAAAATTCTTAAAAAAATGAGAAAAGGAATAACAGTTGAAAATATAAAAGAAACAATTAGAAGAGTCCGAAAATACAATGGTAAATTAAAAGTTGATGGTGCATTTATCGTTGGTTATCCCGGAGAATCTGAAGAAGACTTCAATATGACTAAAGAACTTGTTGAAGAGCTTGTCCTAAATGATTATACAATTAGTATTGCAGAACCAATATCTGGGACAGAATTATGTTATGAAATATTAAAACTTCCAATAGAAAAAAACCCAGTTTTTGCAAAGGATGAAACACGCTTAGGTAAAAAAAATGAACTAAGCATTGCTGAAAGACGTGCATTTGAACTTATATTAACAGCCGCTCTCTCTAGAGTTTATCCAATCTATGTGGACGATAGATTAACTTCTGAATATTTAAAATTCTCCCAGAAACAAGGTGAAGAAATAAGAACCATAACTAATATTATTCTGGAAAAATATCCAAAGAATTATAAATAATTAAAATCTAAAAGGATGATAAGATGAGCGAAAAAAAGGATAAAAAACACATTTTGGATAAAGCAATTGCATATCTTGACTCTCATAACCTTTTAACTATGGCAACAGCAAGTCAAACAGGAATCCCCCACTGTGCTTGCCTAGAATATGCAAATAAAGAAATGGATGTTTATGTGTCTACGTGGATAGGTTCAAGAAAAGCTAAAAATATTCACGAAAACCCCCAAGTATTTTATGAAGTCCATGATGTAGTTAATATAAATAAGGATGATATAAAAAATATAAAGGGTCTTCAAGTACAAGCTAAAGCAGAAGTTCTTCAATACCCAACACCAGAATTTAAAAGTGCATGGGATATTATGGTAGGAAAATATAAGGTTTTTGAACTCATTCCGCTTAATGAAAAACGAACTGTTTTACATTTTATTCCGAAGAAACTATGGATGCTTGATTATAGTATCAAATTTGGACATATGGACGAGTATGATTTTTAATTTATAACATTTATGAGAAAAAAATTTTAATAATATTGACAAGGTTATTTCATTAAATTAAAATGATTTTTCAAATAACTTAAAAAGCGTGAATAATATGTCAACTGAACCCACTAAAAAGAAAAAAAAATACGAAAAACCAAAAATTGAGGAAAGAAAAGGCATTACTGACACAATGAAAAGTGATTCCTTAGGTTCGGTTTTTTGAATAATTTTCAAGTTGGAGGAATATGTTTGAAGCTAAAATCAGAGGTTGATATGGAGGAAAAAGAAAGCTATATTGCACGTACTAAAGGTGCGGTCGTAGTTGACTACGATACTTCAAAATTCTTTGAAGCTAATGAAACTGGAGCTTTATTATTAAAGAAATTACGAAAAGACACGACAATTGAAGCTTTGGTCGATATTATTTATGAAGAATTCGAGGTAGATAAAGAAACTGCTCTTAAAGATGTTAAAGAATTTGTATCTAAACTTGAAAAATTTGGATTGATAGAAGAATAATTTATTTCCTTTGAATTTTATTTCTTTTTTAAATTTGAAAAGTTTTAAATTTTCTCTTTGTTGATTATTTTTAAATTTAATATGAATAAGAGGTTCAATTTATGAAAAGTCCAGCAGAAGTTATCGGCGAGATGATGCTTGCAGGCATTCGAAGTAAAACAAAAGATGAACAAAAAAAATGCATGGAAGACCTTTTCGGCATAATAGCACAAATTACTCTTCCCAACTTAACTGAAGCTTTAGTTCTATTCTTTGAAGAAGTTGAAGTCGGTGGAGTAAAGAAACCATGGCTAAGATACAAAAGTTATCCTACTCCAATGGTCAAATGTATGAATAAAAAATGTAAATGGAGAGGATTTTACCAAGACCTACCAGTTCGTGAAGAAGAAATCAAACTTCCTCCTCGTCCAGAAGGTGAAGAATCGATATTAGGAACCCCAACTAAGAAAATTGTTGAGATTAAATGCCCTAAATGTGGACAATCTAAATTAATGTACAAGGATTGGGAGCATCCTGACGCCGATGTTATAATGTACGGCTCACATTGGGACATCGGGGGTCTCGGGGACCTTGTAGTAGGCCCTATCGTCCATCGTTTGAAAGGCCTTGCCAGAACAATGTGGTTATTAATTAAGGGCAGAGTTAAAATGGCCCCTATATCAAAAGCATCACTTGGACTCAAAGTGGGAAAATTAATGATGTGAGGTGTAAATATGGTACGTGCTGAAATATTTGGTTTCGATCCGATGTTAATATTCCTTGCTTGTATGCTTGGCATAATCGTCCTTGCATTTATTATATTATCAAACGAGGATCCTCTTTTAGTACTAATTAATGCAGGACTCCTACTCCTTGCAACTCTAGTTCTTGGAAATCTATTTGAGCATTCGGTCTATACATTTAGTAGTAATTTCACTTATTCATTCATATTTGTAAGACCAGACCCAAATTTCATAATTTATTACATCTTAGATCAAAAAGAACTTGTACCAATAAGAAGATTTGTCTTTTGGACGAAGTATGGTGTAATTGGAGTAGTAATTGTTCTAACTATATGGAAAGGCATTAATGCATTGCGCGGTGGTTGGAAAACTCTACATAAAGACCAATTTAAAGAAAAATAAACTGTATTTTTTCCTTTTATTTTTTAAAATAAGAAAAATTAAAAAAGAGAAATTATTTTAGACGTTTTTCCGCAGCTTCCTTACCTATACCACAGTGTACAACACATTCTGCACACAATGGATACCAACCGAGTCTTGCTGACCAGTCTTGGTATTCCTTGATTTGCGGATATTGTCTCTCGTATTTCGGTACCATTATCATAGCTGTTGGTCTAGCATCTATCCAATCTTTTGGTGGCTCTTCTACCTTTGTTAGACGGTACCAGCCCATAACTCCCCAGAAACATCGGTTAATATTAAAGTTGTAAGGTGGGTAATTTTCTGCTCCAATAGCTCTGGGCGGACACTTTTCTACACATACATTACAATGTTTGCAGACTTTATCAATTAGTTTAGGGCCATCCACTTTCAAAGGTGCGTTCGTTACAACTGTAGTTATTTGTATTCTTGGTCCCCATTCTGGAGTAAGTAATAAATTACTTTGCCCTATTTCACCTACACCTGCTAATTGACCTATATACCGATGAGAAATGGCACCTGCCCATCTTTTTTCATCTCTAGGAAGTTCAGGAGATATTACTAAAGCTTTATAACCTTGTTTTTCCAAAAATTTTGCTAGTCTTATAGCTATACGACTAAGCTCATTGTTCATAAATTCTTGAGTGGAAATGTATATTCCACCTATAATCAGATCATCAGTCATTTCAATTCCATACGTGGCGTCGGGGTATGCCAAAACCAATGAAACTGCGGTCTTAGCCTCTTTCATCATAGCCGAAGGATTACCATGACCATGTGGAGGATCTTCTGCTAATGTTGCATCAGCTATTCCAACTTTGTCCGCACCAAGTTCAAGTGCAAGATCCTTTACCTTTTTTGTTAATTCTTCATCTTCAGACATGTTAAAACCTTATAATTTGTATTAAAATAACCTAGCTAGTAATTTATTTAGAATATTCATAAGTGTTTTTTATATCTAACCATTTTATAAATAAATATTTTTGAATTTGATATGTCGTATTTCATAGAATTTAAGTATATTTTCACGAGATTTAAACAGTATTAGTTGAATATTTCTCTTAACTCTTACGAAAAATTATGTATTCTATTAAATATTCTATTAAAAAAGAAAAAACCTTTTTTAATTCGGCTGAATTCGTTATGGTTTAAACCATGTAAATATAAAATAATTAATCTTATCAGGTATTGGCAATGTAGCAATGATGAATTTTTTTCTTACACTGGTGGCTAAACGACCTGCTCTAACCATTTCAATTGCTGAGATTTTTTTTGTATTGGGAAGGACGTGGACAATGAAGGGAGCATGATCAATCCCCGGACCATGTACATACACACCAAAGTCTGCACCAAATTTAAGACCTGGTCTAACCACAAAGTTTTTTCCCCTCAAATCTTTATATACGGTATATTTTGAATCGAAATTTTCATAGTGCTCTCGTACCATTTTTAAGAAATTTTCCTTTGAAATCTTTTTATCACCGTCATAAATTTCAATTTTGCCCTGTTCGAGTAAATAATATGCTTCAAGGAGAGATAACTCTAGTGGACGGTTAAAATCAAAGGTCTTTGGCTTTCTTATGCCTACAGGTTTTCCAAAAAATCCGTTTTTATATAGTTCTGTCCCCTCTTCATGATTAAAAACTATAACACGATTTCCAACAATATGTGCTGCTATTTTTTTATCTTTCTCCATTTAGAAGGATACCTCCTAATTTATAGAGGAAAATTTGTAAAATTATTTTCAGTCTATTATTAAATCTGATTCATTTAATTAAAATTTATCCAAAACCCCTTCTTGTAACTCCAATTATACGAGCCGCATCCGCTACTCCTTCTGTAAGATCTGCAATTTCTTCAATTCGGTTTATTAAATCTCGCATTCTTAGAGTTATTCTAAAATCTAAATCTAAGGAATAAAGGTGATCCATCAATTTTCTTCGGCATTGGTCGATTTCTCTTTCAATCTTACTAACATATTCAGTTTCTTTAATGGCCTTTTGTGCATTTTGTGTCAGAATAAACATTACTTTTTTTAATGTGTTCATAATTTCTGTAACCTTGGACATCATATCTAGTAAAAGATCTTTTGTTCTAGAATCCATCTTCCAATTTGATACCGATTTTATTCTATAACCAGCGCCTTCCGCAACATCGACAATTTCATCGATTTTCATGACTAATCTCATTAAATCTCCTCTATGCAATAACCCTTCAGCTTCTGAAAGTTTATCTAATATAATCCGTTTAAGGTCTTCAGCTTTACTCTCCAATTCAGTAATCTTTTTAAGGCGCTTATTCAAAGAATCAGTTTTTTTCGCGATCCAATCATCTAGCATTAAACCCAATTCTTTTATTGTAGAAAATACTAAACGCATATAATCCTGCATTTCATCTAATACTCTCAGTTCTTGCTTTGCGGTTTCCAATTCATTATTTATTGACATTTTTTTCTCTCCAGCTCTATCTTAATACCCTTTTGTTTAATAATAAACTAGCTAAGTTTGATAATGTAAAGGTTACAAATCTTAAAAAGATAGTGCCAGTTTTTAATAAAAAAAGGCGCTTATCAAATTTAATAAATATTTCACACATTTTTCTACTAAATCTTGAAAAAATAGCAACATTATGTTAAAAAAATTAGTAATTTCTTTATCATTTCTAATAATCTATTGCAAATTTGATATGATTTAAAATAAATAAATTTTAAATCGAAAAGAAATTATAATTTGAAATATTATTATATATTAATTAATTTCACAAAATTGGAGAGGTATAATATGTGGATTAATGTTTTAGAATTCACATCACTAATATTTCGAGTAATCCTTTCGATAGGAGTTTTCTTAGTAGCATATATGTTTTTTTTAAAAGTAAAAGAAGCAAGAGGGACAGGATTTGATTTATCACAATTTCTAGGATTGGGTATTTTCGGTCTATTCGTTGGGATAATGGAAATCTTTTTTACTTATTATGAATACTACCTTTTGGTATTTGATTTAGATACATTCAGTATTTATGCAGCTGCTACTTATGCAGGATTCCTTGGGATGATTGGTCTCGTCTTTTTTTCAGAAAAAATGTTCGGTAAAACAAAATATGCATTTACAATTTTCAGCATAATTAGTTGTATTTCTGGGATTTTATTCATTAGAACGGTGGATGCTTTACGGTTATTAGCTACTATCACGTTGCCAATTAGTGTAACAGTTGTGCTAATCAATTTTATCTATTCTTTGGTAGTTAAGACAAAGGGGGAAATTCGGCAAAAAATGACTTATGCATTTATAGGTATTTTGGGATTTTATTTCTTTTATATGCTCGATACAGAATTGGGAAAAGGGCTTTTACCATTTCCTGGGGAACTTACAGTTATTATTTCAATGAGTGGATTAATTATTACCATTATTTGGTGGGGAAAAATATTTCTCAGTTTTGAAACCTTTACAGAATTTGGATGGAGAGAAAAAATGAAAGAACTTTTCATAATCGCACCGAATGGGGGAACACTTTTCCATTATTCTTTTGTTGTAAAGACAACAAGTAAAATTCCTGATTTAATTAGTGCTGGATTATCCGGAATTAAAGATATTCTGGCGGAGATGATACAAAGTAAACAGACTTTAAAAGTCGTTGATCATCAAGATGTGAAAATTCTTTTTGAATACGGAACTTATTCAACTTTGGCTTTAGTAGCCTTTGAAAATCTACATATTTATCACTCCAAATTAGCTTTACTAATCGAAAAATTTGAAAATTTATTCCAGGATGTTCTTGCTAACTGGAAAGGTGAAACAGAAGTTTTTATTCCTTCAAAACGATTAATAGAAGAAATTTTTAGATAAAATGTAAAATAGAAAAAAAAACCTTAATTAATAATTCATTCTTCCTTTGCTTCCCTATATACTATCACAGCTATTGGCATTATCCATGCAAATATCGCGGGCATTATGAGCCATTCTAGAATGTAAAGGTTATTAAATGGGTTAATTACAATAATATTAAAAAAATTCTAATTAGAAATATTGTTATATATTAATTTCACAGAATTGGAGAGGTATATTATGTGGATGAATCTTCTGCAGTTCACATCATTAATAATTCGAGCAATACTGTCTATGGGTGGTATTCTTTTAGCCTACATGTTTTTTTTAAAAACAAAGCAAATAATGGGTTCAGGAATTGATTTATCCCCATTCCTCGGTATAGGAATTTTTTTTCTCTTTGCTGGATTAAGTCAAATGTTTTTTACATATTATATTTATTTTATTTTCGAATTTGACATAGAACCAATTTTTATTTATGCATGTGCTACTTATTCTGGATTCTTCGGCATGAGTGGTCTCGTTTTTTTTTCAGAAAAAATGTTGGGAAAAACAAAATATGCATTTTCAATTTTTAGCATAATTTCTTGTATTTATGGGATTTTCTTCATTAATACTGTTAGTGATTTACGGTCTTATGGTAATATTATGATGCCTATTAGTTTGATGATTATATTTTTCAATTTTATTTATTCTTTAATAGTTAAAACGAAAGGAGAAATCCGGCAAAAGATGATATTTGCATTTATCGGTAATTTGACATTTTATTTCTTTTACATGTTGAGTACAAAATTAGGAAGATCACTTTTACCATTTCCCGAGGAAATTACATTAATTATTTCATTTGTTGGGTTACTTATTACTGCTATTTGGTGGGGAAGAATATTTCTCGGTTTTGAAACCTTTACAGAATTTGGATGGAGAGAAAAATTGAAAGAACTTTTTATCATTGCACCAAATGGGGGAACACTTTTCTATCATACTTTTGCAGAAAAGACAAGTGATAAAATTCCTGATTTAATTACTGCTGGACTATCTGGAATTAAAGACATTCTGGCTGAGATGATACAAAGTAAACAAACTTTAAAAGTCGTTGATCATCAAGATGTGAAAATCCTTTTTGAATATGGAACCTATTC
>JABXJV010000537.1 GCA_013375355.1 Candidatus Helarchaeota archaeon | reverse complement strand
GTTATCGACGAAAAAGAAGAATTTCAAGTTATTGGAAAGACCTTTAAGGGGCTTACAGATCAAGAATTTGAAAATATTACAGAAGAATTATTGAAATTAAAGATAAATGATAATCAATATACTGTATTTGTAAAACCACAAATTGTAGTAGAAGTAGCATTTAATGAAATCCAAAAAAGTCCACAATATAAATCTGGTTATGCTCTAAGGTTTGCAAGAATCAAAAGAATTCGTTATGATAAAAGTCCTTATGAAGCTACTAGTATAAATGAAATTAAATACCTTTATAAAATACAATTCGAAAAAAAAGGAAAATTAGAAATTTAAAATAAGCCTAAAAATAAATCTACAATAAAATATTATTGGCGCACATTAATAACTTTAATAAATTCTGCTGTCTCCTCTGCATTATCAGTTATATTTTCAAATACATTTATCATTTCATATATTGTGCATGCAATAAATGGAGAAAATGTCTGTTCCAATGTTAATAATTTTTTCTTGATTTGCATATTGATCTGGTCAACTTCATGTTCTAATTGATTAATTTTAGCAATGCTTTCAAAAATTTTTGGTGAAGAGCCCCCAAGCTGCTTACCGATAGTCTGATCCAGAACTTTTACACATTTTAAAGTCAATTTACTCATTTCTTTTAATTCTTTACATATAGGGGTTATAACATCTGCTGTTAAAAGGCTGAGACGACGAGCAGTAGCATTGGTGTTATTTGCTACACTATCTAGTCTCTTAACTAGATGTGCAAGGTCTTCTCTAATACCAGGAGTTAATTCTCCTTTTGTTAAATCAAGCATGATAGTTCTTCGAATTTCATCAGCTTCGTTTTCTAAATCACTAATTTTTTTAACTAATTTAGGAACTTCTTCGATGTTGTTATTACATAATAATTTTACAATATTATTTAATTCAAAAGCACAATCATAGACTTTTTTTGAGTGTGATCGTGTTCCTTTAATTATTTTGGCTTCTCTTCTAGTTCGAAACCAGTCAAGTAATGTTCCCATCTTATCACTTTAAAGAATTTATTAAAAATTTTAAGGAGTAAAATTTCTCTTTAAATCTCCTTATAATATTTTAATTTACTGCTTATGGTACCATAAAAATTTTGTTATATAATTAAAGATTCATTTTGAAATACAATAATAAATCATGAGATAATTCTGTTATCCTATAACAAATTAATTAAATCTTAATTATTAAAGTTAACTAACATAAAAAAATGAAACTCATAGCAATAATACACTATAATTTAAATCAAGAGGAAAGTTAAGAGAATTATGCTTGCTTAAAGGAGTAGTAATAGTGAATAAAAAGATAATTGCAGCTATAACATTAATTTTTGTTATTGCAATTATTTTAATTGTAATTATATTTTTATCTAATCAAGAAATGTGGTTTTATGCATTAATTTTTATTGTATCAATAGATATTTTGATAATTTTTTATGTGTTAATAAAACAAGAAGAAGAGGAGAAAATCATTGAAAGAAATACATAAAAGCATTATTTATATCGTGATAATAATGATTCTTGGTTTAGGTCTCGGTATATTGTTCGGTTATATTACAAGTATTGCATCTTCTGCTCTCGGAATTGTTAGATTTGAGGAAAAAGAATAGATAATCAAATGTGTAAAAAATATGGAAATAATAAAAATTAAAAGAAAGCCAAAGCGACCCAAGATGGTTTTTTTACTATTATTTCTCTTAAATTTTTCATTTG
>JABXJV010000536.1 GCA_013375355.1 Candidatus Helarchaeota archaeon | reverse complement strand
TCATCAGACATAGAGTTTACGCCTATATGTGAATTTTTATTAAATCCATATTTTTAACTAAATTGAGATTATTATTAAGAAAATAATAAGAATTTAGTTAAAATAAATTTCGAATTTTTACTATATAAAACCTATATTATTAAGATAAATCTACATTTTTAAGCAAACACTACATTTTGAATTTAATAAAATTGAATTTTTATAATGCCATTAGTAATAAGCCACGTAATTTTAGATCTCTAATAAGAACGATGGTTATTTGTAAATCCAAGCCTAATTTATTTGCTAAATCTGGAAGGCTAATCTTTCCCGATCTCAGAGCATTTAATGCTCTATCAACCCAAGAGATTTCCAACCCTAGCTTTCCTAAAAATGCATTAAAACCCTTATTATTTCTTAAATAGGAATTATACAGATTTAAACCCCTCTCATCAATTGTAAATGAGAAATTAGCGGGGGTTGCAAACATTAATTCTAATGCTGGAGGAAGGGCGATCCTAAGAATATCTTTTAAATGGTCATCAATAACATCCCCCATTCCCATAAAGTCCGAGGTTTTTCCTCCCCAATTACGGAGTATCGGATAATATTGCGCTTGTAATTCCTTTACAATATCGTCTATTCTCACTTTTAACTTATCGACATCCACCGGATCATTTGTACCACATATTAAAGCGCTCATTATTAATGCTTCATATGACATAATAATTTTTGAATAACCTTTTTCAATAATTCGAAGGGGATCACCAGTAGGTAGAACCTCTTGGGAGAAATTGGTAACTGCTGTGAGGAATGCGGTTACAAGGTCAGGATCAACTTTGACTGTGCTGAAATTTTTATGGAATATTGTCTGTCCTCCTTTGTAAATAATATAGATATCGTATAAGTCCATAAATAATACTTCCTAGATTAATAATTGAAATTTATAATTATTATTTAATTAGATAATTATTTGATTACTACATATATATGAGATATTATTTATCATTTAATTTTTATTGCATTTTGTTAAAACTTTATGGTTATACAAGGGGGATAAAAATTCATTTATTTTAAATTTATTTGTAAAACATCATAGTCTTGGAGAATGTAGTCAAGCCCTACTTTCCATTTTCGCTTTTCTAATACAGGACGTTCATCATCATCACTTTTGGTTGCATGTTGGACAAAAGCGTATCTGAAACGATCAACAAAATCACGATGAATTTTTCTAGCAACATGACCTACTTTCGAATCTCGTGGAACAACTAAAGGTTCAATTAGATCTGCTTTTTCACCTTTTGGTTTAAGATAAATTCTTATCAAATCTAGTTTATGAAAAATCTCCTCTCGTAATAAATCCAGTCTCATCCCGGTCTCCGCCGAGATTCGAATTATTTGATGCCCCTCTTTTTCTAATTCTTTGAGGAATTTTTCTTGCTCAGCAGTGGCAACATCCATTTTGTTACACACTATTATTGAAGGAATATAGGCACAATTACCATTTAAATGGTCAATGAGATCATCAGGTGTGATATCTTGATGAGCAATAATTTGAGCATTTATGATTCGAAATTCTTTACATATTTCTTTGGCCATTTCAATGTCTATTGATTTAAGATTAACAGTTGACCCAAGAGAAATACCACCTGATTTCAAGGGAGTAATTTTAATCAAAGGGGGAAATTTATCTAATCGAATTCCTACATTATATAATTCTCCCAGAATCATACGGTATTGTAAGTGTGGCATATTCCAGATGTCTAACATAATAAGGATCAGATTTGAGTTTTTTGCAACTGAAAGGACTCGTTTTCCGAAGCCCTTTCCTTGTGCTGCACCTTTAATAATTCCTGGAAGATCTATAACCATAATTCTGGCATGTTTATATTCCATTAATCCTGGAATCGCACTTAAAGTAGTAAACTCATAAGCTGCAACTTTACTTTTTGCATTTGTGAGTTTATTTAGTAAGGTGCTCTTTCCGACAGATGGAAAACCGACTATAGCAACGGATGAATCGCCAGTTTTTTTAACATCATATGCGCCATTTCCAGAGGCTTTTCCAACCCCTCCAAAAATTCTGTCTTGCCTTCTACGTTCTAATTTAGCAATTTGTGCCTTTATTTGACAGATCGATCTCATTGTTGCTTTATTTGGAGTAGTTTGTCTTAATCTTTCTTTCAATTCTGCAATTCTTTCATCCAAATTAACCATTGATCACTAAACGCCCAATCAATCCTTTTTTTACAAAATCATTCAATTAGTTAATCTATTAAATAATAAAAAAAGAAACTTTAATTATATTATTCATTTTTGAATTTTAAAGGGCAAATAGATTAACTTAATGAATTAAATAAAAAAAATTATAAAATATTTTTAAAAAGTGGATTCACTTTACCAATTTTGACTTTGTTCAGGTGTTTTTAGACCCATTTCTTTGAAAACTTCTCTCTGAATCAAAAATTTTAATATTTGGTTTGTACCCGCTGTGATTGAACTTAACCTTGTGGCCCGAAAAATTCTTTCTATGACATAAGCTGGGCTACC
>JABXJV010000535.1 GCA_013375355.1 Candidatus Helarchaeota archaeon | reverse complement strand
ATCATAAAATTGCAATTAAAGATTTAAAGGTAGGAGAGGAAGTATTTAAATACGGAGAAGTAATTGGGATTGCAAAAAAAGAAATTAAGAAAGGGGATCACGTACATCGAAGAAATGTTAAAAGTACATTTGTATAAATTATGTAGGAGAACATTTTATGGAATTTAAAGGATTTGACAGAGAGGATGGCTCTGTTGGAGTTAGAAATTATGTTATCGTTCTTCCAACAGTTGTATGTAGCAATCAAGTTGCGATTAATATAGAAAGAAAAGTTGAAGGTGTTATAGCTCTTCCACATCAATTTGGTTGTGGACATGTGGAAAATGATTACCAACATTTTTTACGAAGTATCTCTGGATTAGGCAAAAATCCTAATGTACATAGTGTTTTAATAGTCGGTCTTGGATGTGAATCAATTTCAGCTGAAGCTTTAACAAAGGAAATTGAAAAGACTCATAAAAAAGTTGAATTTTTAAATATTCAAGATCAAGGTACGATTAAAACTACTGAAATGGGGATTAAAATCGCTAAAGAGATGCTTATTGAAAGTCAAAAAGAAAAACAAAAACTGTTTGATTTGTCTAATTTGATACTTGGAACAGAATGTGGTGGATCAGATCCGACATCTGGTATTGCTGCAAATCCTGCTGTGGGAGTGGTAGCAGATATGATTGTAGAAGCAGGTGGAACAGTAATTTTGCCAGAATTTATCGAATGGATCGGCACAGAACATATTTTAGCAAAACGTGCAATAAATGAGGAAGTTTCAAAAAAGATCATAGAACCTATTAAAGTATTTTTAAATACTGCAAAAGAAATGGGTTATGATTTCAAGAAAATTTCTTTAATGGCACCTGGTAATATTAAAGGAGGGTTGTCCACTATAGAAGAAAAATCTTTAGGAACAATCTGTAAAGGTGGTAAATCTCCAATTCAAGATGTTTTAAAATATGCCGAAAGCCCTCCTGGAAAAGGATTATATTTAATGTTTGAACCAGGTCTAGACGTAGAAAGTATGACTGGTATGGCTGCATCAGGTGCACAAATTATTGTGTTTACAACAGGTAGAGGTAGCCCAACAGGAAATCCCGTGTGTCCAGTTATTCGAGTTACTGGAAATCCTCAAACCTATGAAAAAATGAGAGATAATATTGATATAGATGCAAGTACAATAATAACAAAGGGAACATCTATCGAAACCGTCGGCAAACAAATATTTGACGAAATTATAGATGTTGCTAATGGGAAACTAACAATAGCTGAAAAATTAGGGCACCATGAGCTTGCATTCTTTCGACCACCATTCACAGGATTTATGCCAGGTCTTCAACAACAAGTATCTCAATTTTTTTAAGACTGTTTTAATTGACTCTAACAACCTTTTTAGAATTAGCAAAAGTTTGTGAAAAATTAACAAAAACCACTAAAACTCTAGAAAAAACCAAAATAGTAAGCAATTTTTTGAGTAAATTAGAAAAAGAGGAAATATCTCCAGCTATTTTTTTAATTATAGGAACAATTTTTTCAGAAACTGATCCTCGTACTCTTAATATTAATTGGAAAAGTTTGGAACCTGTGTTAAAATCATTAAAACAAAAAACTTTATTCCAAGAAAAATTGACAATAACATCTGTCTACAAAACTTTTTTAAAAATTGCTCAAATTTCAGGAAAGGGTTCTCAAAGAAAGAAAAAAGATATGTTGATATCATTATTTAGTCAAGTTTCACCTTTAGAAAAGAAATTTCTAATGAGAAATATCTTTGGGGAAATGAGACATGGTGTTAAAGAAGGTGTAATGATAAAAGCTATCAGTGTAGCGAGTGGTTTGGATTATTCAAATATAAAAAGAGCCTATATGATAAACGGTAATATTGGCGAAATTGGAAAAATAGCATTAGAAGACGGAGAAGAAGGGATAAAAAAAGTTTCTATAAAACTTTTCCAACCAATTAAACCAATGCTTGGAGAAATTGTAGAAGATTTAAATCAAGCATTCAATAAACATGGCAAAAATTTAGCTTTAGAATATAAATATGATGGAATAAGAGTTCAGATCCATAAATCTGGAAAAATTGTTAGAATTTTTACTAGACATTTAAAGGAAATAACTTCAAATTTTCCTGAAATAATTAAAAAAATACTTGATAATATTGAAATTGATGATATAATAGTTGAGGGAGAACTAATTGCAATAGATTCTAATGGTCGACCACTTCCATTTCAAGACCTAATGCATCGCTTTAAAAGGATTTATGAAATTAAAAAGGTCCAACAGCTTATACCTGTAAGCCTACTACTATTTGATATAATTTTTTGTAACGGAAAATCTTTTTTAAACATTCCTTACCAAAAACGCTGGAAAAAATTGAGCGAAATTGTAAAGAATTTTGATTTAGCAAAGAGAATCATTACTAATAATATTGATGAAGCAAATATTTTTTATAATAATGCAATCAGCGAGGGTCATGAGGGTGTGATGATAAAAGCTCTTACAAGTATTTATCATCCAGGGGAAAGAAAAAACGACTGGCTTAAGTTAAAGTCAGAAATTCGTTTAGATATAGTTATCATAGCAGCAGATTGGGGATCGGGTAGGAGGCATAAATGGCTTTCTAATTATCATTTAGCCGTTATCGACGAAAAAGAAGAATTTCAAGTTATTGGAAAGACCTTTAAGGGGCTTACAGATCAAGAATTTGAAAATATTACAGAAGAATTATTGAAATTAAAGATAAATGATAATCAATATACTGTAT
>JABXJV010000534.1 GCA_013375355.1 Candidatus Helarchaeota archaeon | reverse complement strand
TTTTCTGGAGCTAGCCAAGGTTCATGAGGCTCGAAATGGTCGATCCAAAGCAAGAAATTAGAATTATCTTTTTCTAATTCGTCAAGCCAATCCAAAGCCCATTTAGTAACTAATTCTGCACGCCTTAAATCTTGTGACTTTTGTAAATATTTTTCATTTACCATAGTTCCTTTTAAAATAGCTAGTTCAATTTGTTTAGATAATCTTCCAAATTCTTGATCAGCATCAAGTTGTTCTTCGGGCCAGAAAAATTTATCTGTATTTACTGATTTCATATCAGACCCTGGAGCAGGTGCTGAAACTTTACCGTATATGGAATGCTTAAAACTATCGAATCCTATATGGCAATTAAAAACACTAACTGTCATTGGGCTATCCCCAAAAAGAGCTGTTTTATATCCCTTCTTTTTAAATCGTTTAGTAATATGGAAATCATAAGGAGTCATTGGTTTCCAAGTTCTACTAGTATGTGTGTAAATTCCCGCCAATAACGCAGTTCTTGTCGGTATTGTGATTGGATACTCGGCATAGGCGTTAGTAAAGTTTATTCCTTGCTCAGCTAATTTATCAATATTTGGAGTTTTTGCCACTTTGCAACCATTACATCCTAAATGATCAGGTCTAAGAGAATCCAGCATAAAAACTATAATATTAGGGCTTCTTTTTGACATTACAAATCTCCCATTATCTTTTTCTTAAATTGATATTTTATTTTTATTTAGATTTTTTTGTAAATTCCTAAATTTTTTATATTTAAATTTAGCTTATAATTACATATTCTTATTATCAGTTTCAAATAAAGGAATTGCGAGCCTGTGGAAAAAAAATTTGATAAACTATTTGAAAAAGAAAAAATTGATAAAATTTTGAAACTTATAATTAAAAATTTCGAAAAAGATGATGAAGAATTATTATTAGAAAACGTAGGATATCTCGAAAAACTATGTCATACCATTAAGGAAAAAGATTGGGTTTTTTCAGAGGATATTGTTTCTATTATTCTTAAAAATATGAATAATAGATGGTGGCATGTTCGCCAAGACCTAATTGTACTTCTCGGACATTTAACTGAAATGTTCCCAAAAGACTTAATTCAGATAGATTTAGACCCCATCATTGATCAATTAAAAGAATTTTTTATTGGCGATGATGATCTCGATAATAGATATCATACACTTAGAGTAATTGGAAAGATAGGACTTATAGCACCAAATAAATGCTTGCAATTTCTATTAAACCAATTATATGATCCTAATCCTAAAATACAAGTTTATTCTATAAATGCTTTAACTGAAATTGCTAATCATCATATAGGGGAAGTTAAAGAAATATTACCATTCCTTACAGAAACTCTTGAGAAAGAAAATATTGATCCTTATGTAGTACAAACATTGGAGGAATCAATAAAAAAAATAAATGAACATCTTTATGATAAAGAAATTTCTGATTTTATGATGACAGAGCAAATTTCATGCCCTTATTGTAAAGAATTTTATCCTGCAAAATCTGATGTATGTACAAATTGCGGAAAAGAAGTTGCAAGGTGCCAAATTTGCAGACAAAAATTACAACATGAAACTGATATGAAACCATGTCCATATTGCAAGACATTCTTTCATAAAAAACATATTCTCGAATGGATTAGAGATAAACACAATTGTCCTTCTTGTATGCGTTCTTTGTTTGAAGAAGATCTGAAATAATTTGTATTTTAAGAGAATTAACTAAAGATATTATGAAATTTTCTTGAATACCGATTCATCAGCTTTTTTATATTTGGTGTAGCAGCATTATCGGTAATTGTTGTTAATAAGATTTTTTTATGGGGAATCTGCTTTATATATAGATTGACTCCATTTTCTAATCGAATTTTAACTTCGTCTGACCTAATTTTTTTACTTATATGACGGAAAATTGTTGCTATGTGAGCAGAAATTTTTCCACTTTCAGGTTTTTCAGGTAACTTTGAAGATATGTGTAGTCCATTGTCTCTTATCAGGATTGATCCTTTTATTTGTTTGTGTTTATTCATTTGATGATGAATAATCTCCATTTTCTCTTCTAAGTTAATGCTTTTCATGTGTGAGAAATCAAATTTCAAATAGATATAGGCAAGGATTATCTAAATAGTACTTAGTCGAATTCTACTATAACTATCAAGATTCGACATTCTTTCTAGCATCCTTAATTGCGGTTTCTAAAATATCAAAAATTTTAATTCCATCAGCTGAACGAACAGCAAAAATAATTTCGGTAAAAGTGCTGATAATATCTATCAAGGTTATTCCACCTCTTGCAATTAAACCAGTCAGATAATACATTACACCAGGCACATTTACCATTCTTGGTGGAGTATTAACAATTAATATAGATAAATCATCTTCCTTTTGTAATATTTCTCGTTTTTTATTTTGTAACTTTTCTAAAATCAATTTTGCATTTTTTCTATTAAGTAAAACAGCAAGTTCTCCAGAACTCTGAAACAGATACATTCTCTCTCCTTTTGACCAGTCAATATTTTTATCATAAATCTCTGACACAATTGAGTGGTTAGAAAGGTTGCGCCTTAAAGTAATAGAAACCATATCATTGGCTAGATT
>JABXJV010000533.1 GCA_013375355.1 Candidatus Helarchaeota archaeon | reverse complement strand
TCCTTTCCAAGTTTTTTCTCAATTTTCTCATGAACCCATCGTTTACCTTCAAGGTCATTAGTCTTCATATTTTCAATATATTTTTCCATTTGTACCTCCGGATCACTATAGAGTACGTCAATAATTCGAACATTTCCCATTTCATCAATATCATGCAAAGTATAACCTTCATTTACCAAGAATTTCCGCATTTTATTATTATGTTCTTTATGTGTCCAACCTCTTATAATGCCAGGAAATCCAAAAATATTAGTCCCATCCAAACCCAATCGGAGTAATATAGGAGTAGCATATGCCTGAGCAAAATATATGAATTTATATGTGTTTGGTTGTTGAAGTACACTACCTGCTATTGAATCTAAAAATAAAATTCTTCGTTTAATACTTTTTACTTTACTTTGAGGTATAAGTCTATAATGTTCTCTTGCTACTTTTATAATTTCCTCATAAAGTCTTAATTTATCAAGCCATTTTTTTAATTTTGGTGGCCAATAATCTTGAAATGTTGCAAATTGAGCTAAAACATAAGGATCCATCCCCAGCTCTATATAAGGTACCCGGTCAGGTTGTTCCTTATCTAAAGCCATTAATATTCTTTCTTTAGAATTCAAAATTTTTCCCATTAATTAATATTTTCTTATTATTTCTAATAAGTCCTCATGAATTTTTGTTCCATTAGTAGCTAATAAATTTTTTGAATCATAAATAAAAGTATTCCCTTTAAAATCAGTAACTGTCCCTCCAGCTTCTTTAACCATTATCCACCCTGCTGCAACGTCCCAAGATCTTACTCCAATCATAAAAAATGATTCGACCCTTCCCGAAGCTACCATACATAATTCCAAGGCTGCAGAACCTATTTGACGAACGTAATTATTTGTCAATTTTAACTCGGCGTAGATTTTTCCAACTCTTTTCCTTGCTTCTTCGTCTCGAGAATTACAAAAAGTGAAAATTGCTGCTTTCATTGAATCTTTAGAAGAAACTTTAATAGTTTTGTCGTTTAAATATGCGCCCTTCCCTAATTCAGAATGAAAAAGTTCATCTTGAGGAGGATAGTAAACCACCCCTAAAATTGGTTCTTTATTTCTAAGGAGTGCGATTGAAACATTAAAAAATGGATTTTTCATAGAGAAGTTGGTTGTACCATCGAGAGGGTCGATACACCAAAGAAAGTCTGAATCTGAATCTTGGAGTCCTGCTTCCTCACTTAAAATTGCATGGTTAGGGAAACTTTTTTTTATCATATTTAAAATAAGCTTTTCAGATTCAAGATCCGCTTCTGTAACTATACTCTTATCTTCTTTATATCTTTTCTTTGTTTTAGTGCCATAATATTTCATAATCAATTGCCCAGCTTTTTTTGCCGCCTTGATCGCAGTAGACAAAAATTTATTTGACAATGTAAATCTTCCTTTCTTATCGAATGTTCATTAATGAATGATTAACATAAAAATTATTTTAATAAGAATATGCTATTTTCTTTTATTAAGTGAAGTTCAAAATGGGATTAAAAAAAAGGAAGAAAAAAAAGGAAATAACATACGTACCTGCTACGGAATTGAAAAGAACCCAAGTGCAATTGAGACGATGGAGTTCGAAACATAGAACTTTGTTCTTTTTAGTTTCTTCAGTTCATGATATTGTAATTGGGATTTACACTTTCTTGTTCAACCATGTTATTGATAAGTTTCCTTTTCCATTAAGAAAGATATTATATAAATTACTGTATAGGGTTAAAATCGGCAAGGGAACATACATTGAAAATGGCCTTTACAGTTGTTGGGATATAAGTCATATTTCAATAGGTAAGAATACACATATTGGACGGGATGTTACATTATGGACTCCTATTCATAATATATTTATTGGAAATAATGTTAAAATCGAAAAAGAAGCACAGATTTATACTGTCCAACATAATGTAGACGATCCCGAATTTGATTATATTGGAAATAGCGTAATAATACAGGATAATGCAAAAATTGGAGCATATTCGGTCATATTAGCTGGAACAATAATAAAGAAAGGGAAGGTTATACCTCCAAATTCGATTGTATTTTCAAGGAATCCTAAATATACAATCGTACAAATGCGAAAAGGTCTTGAGGAGGAAGTAACGGATGAAGATATCGATATTCGTATTTATCCATGGAGAAAATTGCATCTGAATTTTGTAAAAAAACAATCCCAAAAATATGTTAATACTATGCTGTCTCGAATCGCCGAATATGGAAATTATAGTAAGGAAGAAGTAACAAGGTTAAAGAAACGGATGAAAGGTTTTTTTTGGGGTAAAATTCCATCTTTTACTATTAGAATGTTTATTTATAGGCATATTTATAAGATGAAAATCGGCAATCTTACTCACATTCATGAAAATTTTTTCTGTATTCGTCCTTCAAATATTAAAATTGATAAAACTACAATAATTGGCAATAATGTATTTATGGATGGGAGGCAGAAAATAGAAATAGGAACTAACTGTCAAATCAATGG
>JABXJV010000532.1 GCA_013375355.1 Candidatus Helarchaeota archaeon | reverse complement strand
GATACAACAAAGTTATTCGCCAGACAATTTTATGTAGATAATAGTTGTATAATAGATAATTTTTCTATTTATAGAAGTGCCCTTGCGAATGATACTCTTCAACTCACTAATGGAAGCACCGTAAATGTGGATTATGGACCATTAAATGTCTCTCTTATAATCTGGAATGCAACCTGGTCAGGTTTTTGGTACGAACCTGATAAAGCTATTAAAAAAACTACTTTAATAGATAATTATTATGGATGGGCAATGAATGGTTCTCCTCAACATAATGAATATCCAGAAATAGGCTGGGAAACTTTCAATATGAGTAATTTTTATTTAAATGCTGACAATACTCAAAATAATTATTTTTTCGTTTCTATAAATACAACAGATAGTAATTCAACTTATGACGGAAAACCAATTAGATCCCACTATAGATGGTATTTACAAAATTATTCGATCTATCCTAATTATGTTACTTTCAATTCAACAGATGGGGGAAATAATTGGGATATTCCCTTCATTCTTCCTTTTTATTCCATGACTCTTAGAGTAAATCTCCGTCTTCCAAATACATTTTACCCCTCAAATATTAGTTTAAGAATTGATAATATTGCTGTAAATGATACAACTACTACCAATCAAGGTCTCTGGAACAGGTTATTTTTTTATCCCTATGATGGTGATAATTACGAATATTATCCAGTCCAAGTAAATTGGCCATTTATATCTTTTGACGTTTCATTTAATTGTACTATGAATAAGAGTGGATCAATTTCATCTTATTATTTAGCAAATGGAACAAAGGATTACATTGAATGGAATTCTACACTAAATTTTGATCGTCCCAATAATAATTTGAATAATACAATTCAAATAACTTTTCCAGCCAGTTGGAATGTTATATCTATTAAACCAAGCCAAAACTCGATTAATTATACTCAAGGATCTCAAAAAATTCTCGAAATTTATAATGGTACAGTTGGGAATATAATAATTAACTATACTAGTTCTAATTATATTAACAGAATCTCTATTGAGCAATATAAAGGAGGAACTGTGTATCTAGATAGCGTTTTTACTCAAAATATTGATGAAACAATTAGAATTAATGCCACATTTGCTGAAAATGTAACATCTGAAGCTGCAAATCTTACTGTTTTTGATTTTAATAATATAATAAATTATACAGGACAACAAAGTGCAGTGAACGACATTGTGACATTTCCGAACTGGGATATTGAGACCACAACTAAATCTAATGGGTCTTATTTAACACGTGTCTTTTGGGCAAATGGAACAGAAGTAGGTATAAATACTACTACTCTCCATATAATATACCCTACAAGTTCCTCCCTATTATCCCCATCAATAACACAATCTTTCTATGGGCTACCTATTGACGTATTGGTTTACTTTGAAAATGATTTCTCAGATAATATTTATGGAGAAACTAGTATCCAAGGAGCAAACGTTACTGCAATATTTAATGAGACTTCAAATGTATATAATTTAACAGAAACTCTTGGAAGTGGATATTATAATGCGACTATAGATACTACAGGGTTCGAAAATGGGACATATGACCTAAATATTACTATCGAGAAATTCGGTTATCAAAATAGATCGTATAATTTACAAATTGAAATTCTCTATAATACCTCAATATTTGTAAATACTACCTCTCTAACCATTTATTACTCTGAGGCTTTTAATCTTGAACTTAATTATAATAGATCCGATATTTATATTAATAATGGGGTTAATACTTCCACGATCCAAGTTATTATTAACGGAACAGATGAAACCTCCAATATTACAATTGATAATACAGAAGAAAATGTAGGAAATTATACTTTACGTTTTAATACTACTAATTGTAGTAAACTTCTACCTGACTTTGCAATAATTATCGTTAAAATATCAAGGCAGGGATTCTATGAAAGGCAAGTACAGATAAATGTAACGATATTAAAAGCGATTACAACTCTAGAAAATTATACTGTTGTAACAAGACGAGGTGGATTAGAAACTTTTAATGTTACAATATTTTATAATAACACTATATTAAATAAGGGTATCAGCGGGGCTAATTTATCAATTTATAAAGACAATTTACCTGTTGTTGAAGTTTTTTCTCCTACAGAATTAAATAATGATACTTTTTATTTGTATGATTTCCAAAATGGAACTTACAATATAGAACTGAATATAACTATAGGTAAAAACTATACAATGGAAATTCTGTTTGTATCAAATAAAACTGGCTATGATAACGGGAATAAGACAGTATATCAAGGTATTTGGGTTCGAGGTACGAATGTTCCTATTTTTCTTTTCTCCGATATTGTAACTTATGGTCAGAACCAAACTATAACCCTACAATATAACGTAACTGGTGGAATAGGTATTTCCTCAGCAAATGTCTTTTCTACATGGGATGAAATTGGATTCTATAATGAATTTATAACTAATTTTACCAAGGGTGTTTATAATATTACTTTTAATACTAATTTAACAATGGCTGGAAATCATTCAATTATAGTTAATGCTAGAAAGAATGGTTATGAATGGAATTCTACTTCAATTACATTTCGTATTGCTGGGTATATAACAAATTCAACTACATTAAATTCAAGTACTCTTTTAATTTATGTAAATGACTCAATCTTTAATATTAGAGTCCGATACTATAATGTAAGCGATAATTTTAACGTGAGTGATGGAAATGTTCTATTCCAATTAAGAGATGCTAGTAATTATTTATTCGATACAGAGGTCGAATGTAATCAAATCTCATATCAAAATGAAACAAATGGAGAGTATAACTTCACTATTAATACAACGAGTCTTCATGCAAATATATACAGTTTAAATATAACTATTGAATTTCATAATATTTCCATTGCCTTTGAATATAGCGATATTTCATTTATTATAAATATAACCCGATTACCTTCTAACCTAACAACTATATTGCACGTAGGAAATTGGTGGAGGGCCCAAAATTCTTCTTTAAAATGGTTTGAGTGGGAAAATATTACAATATACCTCAACTTTAAGGCGGATTTCTACGATACAGGAGTTCCTATTGAGGGTAACGTCTCTTGGGGCAACTTATATTATGAAATTATAAAAGTAGGAGAACTAACACCTGTCCTTCAAGGTCAATTTCTTAATCTTGGGGGTGGAATTTATGAAGCTACTATAAATCTAAGCATGCCAATTCAAAGCAAGACATCAGAAAATTATAAGATAAACATAACTGGAGTCGCTCTTGACATTCAAAATGTAACCACAGAAATAGATCTCAAAGTTGTTGCAAAGAAGGAAATCTTTATACTCTTCCTCCCACTTCAAGAAGAAATTGTTGAAAATGATATAATTCTGATAAAGATCCTTGTTCTGGATACAGTAGGTCGCCCCGCACACGGCGAAACTCTAATAATTAATATTAATATTTTAACTCCCTCTGGATATCATATTTTTAGAATTCCTGTTAAAACAGTAGGAGGAATTGCAGCTATTTATTTTCAGGTACCTTATAATATTAATGGTATTTTTATTGAAGCTAATACAGAAAGATCTATGGCAAGTTGGTCTTCAAAATCGCATTATCAACCGGTCCCAACTTTACCACCTATTTATAATGCTGTAAAATTCTTAAGAATAGCATGGCCATTTATAACTGCGATTGCAATAACTGCTATATCACTTTATTACTATAAAAGAAAATATAAACCTAAAAAAATTAAACGAAAGGAAGTTCGTGATACCATTTCATACAGGTTTAAATCAGCCGCAAATTTAGTTCATGTTCTAGTTTATGACCAAAAAACTTCCGAATTACTATATGTTTATTCCACTCCTGGTATTAAACTCACCACTTACCTAATTAATAGTATTTTAGAGAGCATCTCAATGTACGATAACATGACAGTGACACGTCAAGAGATTTATCTCAGAGATGATGCTCGTCTTATCCTACATGATGGCGAATATGTTCGTGTAGCAATGATAACTAAAGAACTACCTTCCGTTGAAATGCAAAAGCAGTTAGAACACTTCTTAAATGAATTTGAATTAAAATTCGGAAAGAAGATACCTGAATGGAGACAAGATATTTCAAGACTTGCACGTATGATGGATATGGGCTTTGCTAACGAAATAATTGAACTGGCTTTTGAAAAATCCTTAACATTTCCTCATAATATTGCTCCAACCGAAGAAGAAGTCAAATTAACAGATTTAGAATCGAAACTTTTCGAGCTTGCTAAAAATATTCGCAGTAAATCCGGTCCCTTTTTATTACAACGTCTTATAGCTAGGGGACATACCGAATTATCTCCAGCACCGCTCCTAAAAATAATGGAAGGGGTATACAATCTACGTAAAAAGAAAGCTCTTATGCCACTTAGCGCTAAAGAAGCTCGGCGTTTAAAAGATGAGACTTTTAAAAAAGGAATTGGTGAGAAAGAAACTAACGACTCTCTCTCAACATAGCCCAGAAAGGAACATCCGTTTTTGGTATAATGCTTTCTTCCATAATTTCGAAATTAAAATGTTTATAAATTGAAGCATTTCTTTCTCTATTAGTATACAAATAAATAGGTAAATTTTCTTGATCTGTTCTTTCTATCATCGCTCTTAGAAGTTTACTTGCATATCCTTTCCCTTGGGACTCGGGATCTACTGCAATGGGTGATAAATACCAATGTGGGAAAGGTGCGTAGCGTTTTTGGGCGGAAATAGTAAATTCGTCAACTCGTTGTATTTTTTTTGAAACCTCTCTTCCTAATTTTGATACTAATTCGACACCACCGCATTGAATTTGTTTCTCAATGGTCATAATAGCACTTGCGGGAGGCCACCAAGCAGCTAGCCCCTCTATTTTGTCAGATATTGCATAGATTTCTCCGAATAAAACCCCATAACGAATAATAAACTCAAAAGCATAAACACTTTTAATTATTCTATCAGTCTCATCAGGAAAATAATATATTGTTAATGGGTCATCATAAAAAGCTCTTGCACATAAATTAGCAGCTTTTTTAATTTGATCTTTAGTTAAAAGAATGAAATCGCTTAATTTTACTGTCAGTTTAAATGATTCCTTCTATTCTCTTAAAAACGAAAGACTTTTCTCTAATCTCTTTATAGTTCTCTCATTTAAAGATGGTAAAGGGCTACGAACAATTGTTTCTATATCCCTGCCTAAAATTTTCATTGCTTCTTTTGCTAACGAAACACTATTTTGAATAGGGGAAGCATATTGAAGTACATTTACAATTATTTTATTGAATTTACTATACAATTCATCAAATAATTTTTGGTCTTTATTTTTAAAAGCATTATATAATTGTGAATGTAATCCTACAGCAAAATTTGAAGACCCAAGAATTGCCCCTTTTGCTCCTATTTCTAAACCGGGTTTAAATAGTGGATCAACACCTACTAAAACAATGAAATTTGGATCATTTACTAATTCAATAACTTCCCTTACATGATCAATTTTCATTACGGTTTCTTTAATACCGATAATTAGATTGTTTTCTGCTAATTTCTGAATAGTACTAGTTTTAATTTCAAACGTGATCGATGGAAAATTATATAAAAAAAGAGGCAATTTAATTCCATTTGAAAGGGTTTCAAAATATGAATATACTTCTTTTTTTGTTACTGGGAAATATGCTGGGAGAATTGCCATAGTGGCATTTGCGCCAACTTTTTCTGCATATTTTCCCCAATTTATTGCCAATCTCACACTTGGAGATGAAATACCAGCAATGACCGGAACTTTACCATTAACCTGATCCACTGTAATCTTTAATACTTGTTTTCTTTCTTCATCCGATAAATAGGCAAATTCACCCGTTGAACCCAAAGAAAATATTCCATGAACTCCATTTTCTATAAGAAAATCGACATGTTCCCTAATAGCAGTCTCATCAATTGATCCATCTTTTTTATATAATGTTACTACTGGTGGAATTATCCCTTCAATATTCATATAATCATCTATTTAATTAGGTTTATTCAGCAGACCTTTTACTTAGTAAAATTATTAAGTACCTCCCTCTAAAGCATCTAATCCAGCTATTGAAGTAGGAAGAATCACTGTATAAAATAATATAATAAATATTACTGTAGCAACTATACCAATAATAACTGCTGCATAAATATATTTCTCCTTGCTTTTTACTTGAGAAATTATATAAAATACTTCAGAATACTCTTTTAGTGTTCTCTGCAATTCTAAAATGTCCTTAAATAGGTGACTATATTCAGGAAAAGCTAATTGTCTTTTTATAGATTCAATTTCTGGATTTTGAATCAAAGATCTATTCCAAAAATGGTGAAACTTCTCCTTCCATTTTTTTAAGAATGGTCGCATATGCTGATTAATTAGCTCTAAAATCAATGAGCCTAAAAAAATTTGAATTTCACCTTTCTTTTGAATGCTGGGACCAAAATTTTGCGGTCCTAAATCCTTTATTTTTTGTATAGCAAATTTAGAAATATTATCCCATGAAGCTATAACGTCTATAAATAAATCCTCTTCGTCTTTAAATTCATTAACACCTATTAAAGGTAATAATTCACAATAAATTTCCCATATAATT
>JABXJV010000531.1 GCA_013375355.1 Candidatus Helarchaeota archaeon | reverse complement strand
TCCGCATCTAAGATTAATTACGGAGACATTTCTCAAAAACTAGCATTTAATATTACTATCGGCCAGATTGAGGCATTAGATCTTTCCAGAGCTAATATTAATCATGAAGAATTTTCTGCTCTTTATTCTGGAAGAGTAAAAGTCACAGGACAACAGATTGTAGTGAGCCTTAGAATGGATCAACCCTATATAATTATTGAAGTTTGGGCTAATGATCTTACTCAAACTACTGGATTGTTAGCCTATTTAAGAAATTTGATAATTATTTCACTGGAACAATCTTTAAAAACAATGGAAAAATCGGATGAAGTTGTTAATAAGATTACTCAAATATTTAACTGCAATAATGAACTAAGAGAATGCTTTGATATATGTTGTAAAAGCGAAAAAATAAAAATAATCACTGCTTCTTTGAAAAAAATTAAAAATGACTTGGACAAATTTTATCCAAATTTAAAAGTCCTGGCTTCAATAAAAAGATGGATTTTGAAATTTGAGGGAATGCATGAAGAAGAAGATTGTATTGATAGTGATACGGCAGTAGAATTAGAGTATAATTTAATTGAATGGATAAAACAACTTCGAGAATTGGTAATTCACGATATTAAAATATTCAAGGAAACTTACGAAGAGTTTGATAAATGTGAAGAAGAATTTAAAATAGGGGAAGAAAATATCAATAGAAATTTACAATTAATGGAAAAAATTTATGGCCTTTCAATTTTAAATTATATTATTGTTGTACATAGAGATAGTGGATTAACACTTTACGAAGCTCAACTAAGCTCAATAACTTTAAATCCTGATTTAATAAGTGGTTTTATTACAGCAATACAAAGTTTTGGAACTGAAGTTTCAAAAAAAGATTCGCCAGTAACAGGATTAAAATATGAGAATTATAATATTGAAATTGAGACTGGAGATTATATTCGATCTGTTATTCTATTAAATGGTAAAATAAATGTCTATTTAGCTCAGGGTCTTTTTAATTTTGTAAAAGAATTTGAGAATCAATATGAAGATAAACTCAAATTATTCCAAGGAAATATTTCTCAATTTCGTGATGCGAAGAACTTATTTTCTAGAACTTTTGGACTTTCAAGATAATTAAAATAATTTTGCATTAAAAATCCGTTTTTTAATTGGCTCGATGACTTTCAAACATTGATAATTATTTAGATTTTTTTTAAAAATGACCTGGAATTTACAATTTTAATTTTTAAATTAGGCATAAAATTGACCCCCTTATTAGAATTTGGCATAAAATTGACCTCTTTTTATTTATAAGGGTATGAATAAAAATATAATTTGGGTTAAAAAGGTAAAGGTAACGGGTGAGCCCTTCCTGAATAGCGGGGGAATGTAGGAATCTATTTTTAACTATTTAATCAGTTTTTTTAATTCATTTATATTATCTTTAATAATTTTGATTATATTAGGGCTTATGAAATAAGAATGTGGTTCTAATACAAAAAATTTCAAATTTGATAATTTTAAAAGCTTTTTAAGGTAAAATTTATAATTTTTAATTAGACCTATATGAGATGATATTAATTTACGATTGAAAACCTCAATAAATTTATCTACGTAATTTTTACTTCTTAAAATTGCGTGATCAATATCTAAAGTTAATTTTAAATCTGGAATTTCTTGAAATATTCTTTCTAAATATTTAATTTTAGACGTCATTCTCCAATCGCTATATGACATATTTTCAACGGAAAGAGTAAGTCCATTATCAGAACATATATCATAAAAAGATGTTAAGGCATCAATTGTGCTATTCAAAGCTATTTTCTCACATTTTTTTGAAAATGAGGAAGTAGTTTTAAAAGAATTTTTTCCTCCATGAGTTACTATATATTTAGCTTTTATTTTTTTCGCAAATTCAATTGATTCTTTAATTTGATTTATCGAAAATTTTCGTATATTTTTATTATAACTTGAAATGTTCAAATCTTTAATTGGAGTATGGAAAGAAATTTCAAATTTGTAATTTGATAAAATATCATTAACAAAAGAAACGGCTTTAAAAGGATAAATTTTAAAGATATCAGGATGTTCTGGTTGTAATTCTATACCATCAAACCCAAAATTTTCAGCAATTTCACAGATTTTTTTAAATTCTATTTGATACGTTGAACGATCAATACCTAAAAAAAGCTTATGCATATTGATACCTTATTACGTACCACCGATCCTCTGCTTCCACTCATCTATCTTATCGAACAATAAGGCAATAATATCAGGATCTATCTTCATATTCTGCGGATATTTCTTTAATTTACGTGCAAAGGTCCCTAACTCATATATTGCAGGGTGAAATTTGTAGATTCTAACTATTTCGTCCCTTACCCATTCCATATATTCAGCAAATTTTACTGCAGGGGTTTCAATCTTAGATTTTAATGAGTCCAATAGATCTAGAACTTCAACAGGAACTGTTTTACCAACTTTTATTGGAATCGGAGCACGCTTTGAAGGGGGAGGAATTTCTGTAGGAATAATTTTTAGTTTTTTAGAGGGTTTAGGAGGGGTTGTAACAACCTTTGCTATCGGGACTTTTTTTGCTGGAGATTTGGCGACTTTTCGGAAAGAATCTATTGTGGAATCCATAAAATTTTTAATTTTACCGGCTGTATTTTTCACACCTTCAGAAATATCATCTAATTTAGATGTTATTGCACTTGTATCTATACCTGAACCAGGAGTTTTTGTTTGGAATGTTTCTTGTAGCTCATCTAATCGGTTTCCCACCATATCACTAAAGTTTAGAAACCCAGAATTAACGTCACTTTTCAGATTTTCTAAAGCGGAGGTATTTCCTTGCACTAAATTTTTCAACTCTTCAATTGCTTCAATAAGTTTTTTCATTTGTTGTTCTAATCTTTCAAAAACGGTTGCCATTTTCAATACCCTCCTATTTATATTAAGAAAGTTCTTCTAATTTGATTTTTGCAAGTCTTGAAAAAGCCTTTTCAACATTTTCTCCGGTTTTTGCTGAAGTTTTAAGATAGAATTCAATTTTCAATTCTTTCAGTTTTTCTTCAATCTCGGAATCAGAAATAACGATGTTATCTTCTAAATCTAATTTATTTGCTAATAATGCGATTGGAATATCTTTAAGATATTCACGTAAATCATTATACCAGTTTAAAACGTGTTTAAACGCGTCTTTATTTGTAAGATCGAAAACTATAAAGCCTGCGTGACTGCCTTCATAATAATATCTCCTAATTATTTCAAAACGCTCTTGTCCACCTATATCCCATACAGTTAAGACTGCGTTCTTTTTAACTTCCGGATATTCTATAACTTTCACATTGAAATCCGCACCAATAGTATGTTTGTATTCATCCTCAAATTTGTCATCTGCGAATCTTCTGATTAAAGATGTTTTCCCCACTGCCGGATCCCCAACAACTACAACTTTCAATTGATATTTTTTTCCTTCACTCAATTTGTTTATACCTTCTGTTATTTAATTTAAATAATATCAACTATCCTTAACAAAGGAGAAAAATTTAATTTAAGATTTAATCTCGTATATATTTATATGTATATGATAATAAAATTGAGAATACAATGATAAAACTTTTAGTTTCTCCCATTAATATTGAAGAGGCTCGAAATTCAATTAATGGTGGAGCCGATATTATTGATGTTAAAAATCCATTAGAAGGGAGTTTAGGAGCAAATTTTCCATGGGTTATCACTGAAATTCAAAAATTAGTTAGAGAATATAATGGACTTGAAATAAGCGCAACTCTTGGCGATTTTCCAAATCTGCCCGGTACTGCCTCTCTTGCAGCTTTAGGATTGGCTAATTGTGATGTAGATTATATTAAAGTTGGCTTAAAAGGACCAAAAACTAAAAAAGACGCTATATTTTTTATGAAACAAATTCGTAGAGCAATTTCTGAATATAAAAGCCATGTCAAAATTGTGGTTGCAGGTTATGCTGATTATAAACGATTTGGAACTATCGTGCCACTTTTAATTCCAGAAATAGCAGTAGAATCTGGAGCAGATGTAGCCATGGTGGACACTGGAATTAAAGATGGAAAGAATCTATTTGATTTTATGACAGAAGAACAAATCACATCATTTGTTGAAAATACCTTAAAAAACGATTTAATAGTTGCTCTTGCGGGATCAATTAAAAAAGAACATTTTCCTAAACTTAAAGAAATACGACCGCATATTATTGGACTTCGAGGTGCAGCTTGTGAAAAAGCTGATAGAGTCTATGGAAGAATTAAAGTAGAGTTAGTAAAAGAGTTAAAATCTTTATTAAAATAAATTATTAATTCCTTTCAGCATATATTTTTTCAATTTGTTTTCCGTACAACACCATCTCTTTGATTTCTTTTTTTGTTAAGGTATTTGTTTCAAAGATTATATGTTCACAATCCCAGAATTCAAAATTTTTTTCAATAATGTCAATTCCATACTTTTTTTGATTTTGATAAAGATCTGAACCGGGGTATGGAGTTGCTATAAAAAAATTTATGCGATCGATTCCAGGTTCAAGATTTATTGAATTTATAAATTCTTTAGTTCTTT
This sequence comes from Candidatus Helarchaeota archaeon, assembly GCA_013375355.1. The sequence continues at coordinate 8,688 of JABXJV010000531.1, read as the reverse complement.
GAAATGTTTCTTTTGTTTCTCCTGGTAACCCAATAATGAAATATGCTTGAATACTAAGTTTAACTTGTTTAGCGTTATAAATTCCCTTCCTTATTAATTCCAAATCTTGATTCTTATTATTTATTTGTAAAACCTCTCTACTTCCAGATTCAATACCTGTGGCTATTGCTATGGCACCAGCTTTTGCCAATTTTGAGGCTAGCTCCTTACTCAATAAATCTATCCTCAATTCACACCCCCAGGGTAGTGATACTTGATTTTTAATCATTTCAGAACAGAATTTATCTACAAATTGGTTTGAGATATTAATATTATCGTAAAGATTGAAATATTCGTAATTAAACTCTATAACTTGATAAATTTCATCAATAACAGATTTAGGATTTCGTATTCTAACATCTTGGAATAACTTTTGTCTAACACAAAATGAACATTGATAGGGACACCCTCTATTAACTATTATATCTGCCACTTCATACTTTACCTTCAATACATTTCTTGCAGGAAGTGGTATTTCGTCTAAATTAATAGGAAGAGATTGATTACAAATAAAAGTTTCATTATTTTCTTTATATGCAACCCCTGGAATATTTGTAACTGAATTTTTCTTTAATAATTTGTTTAATAGTAAGGGAAGACTTTGTTCACCTTCTCCAATTATCACATAATCTATCTCTTCTATAGAAAGTGCTTCCTCTGCTTGAAAACTAACGTGGGGGCCTCCAATAACTGTTTTTAATTTGGGGTCAAGTTCTTTAATTTTTTTTAATATTCTAATGGAGAGTGGAAAAGTGTTTGTTAAAGCAGTTATACCTATAAGGGATGGTTTATTTCTGAGAAGTATTTTTAATCGAGCCTCTTTTTCAATTGACAGATCAATAAAATCAACTTTATATCCCAAATTTTTCAAAACTGAGCAGAGAATAAGAATCCCTGAAGGAGGCTCCCTATTAAATTTCCTTGATGATATATCCAACTCTGTTCTAGGATTAATTAAAAGAATGTCTGACATTATTATCTAAAATCGAAATTAATTTCAAAATATAAACAATCTTGTATTAAAGACTTTTTATTAATATTTTAAAAGTACAAGGTAATTTTAACTAATATTTAATTTAAAAAAATAAAAATAAGAGAAAAAGAGGAAGATTTATTCTTTTATGGCCAGAATTAAATCTTCTTTTGTGATTGTCTTTCTTTTTGCATTTTCAACTATTTTAAGTGACTTCGTTGTTAAGTCTTTTGCTAATTCTTGTAGATGTGCCATCAAAATTTCAATTGCTGAAGAAGCAACTAGTTCAGCATCTGCTTTTTCCTTCATTAATCGTCGTAGAGCCGATTTTGTAATAATTCTGACTTCACCAGTTTTTGGTTTGGGTTTTGGTTTTTCCGTTGCTGGTTCTTTTTCGGGTTTCTTTTTAGCTTTTGCCAATTTCATTCCCTCAAAAATATTCATTTACTTTTTTTATAATTATAATAATAATCAGATATAAAAATAATTAGTTTATTTTAAAAAATCTGTAATGACATATAGATCTTTTTTCTAATTTAATTTTTGTCGAAGTTAGAGTTATAAGGTTAATCAACAGACAAATTTATAAAAAATTTGAAATTTTGCTCTTTATATTAAAAATAAAATGTTTTTTTTCCATTGGATAAGGTTCCTATTCACTTTTTCTAATTACTAAAAATCTCAAGAGTTTTATTGATAATTTTATGAAATTTTAGTAAATCTCTCTATATTTTTTCATTTTCTCATTGAATTCTTTATAATCTTTATTATTTATATTCTAAATAAACGCGCGTTATATCACTTCAGTTAGTTCATTCAAAAAATTATCGGATAAAACAATATTGTCAAAAAAGTGACACCAAATTTTTTTTTCAAAATTTTAAGATTTTATATTATAGTTTTGAATTAGAATGTTTATATTCAAATCCTTATTGGATTTTATGAACAATTATGGCATAAGAAGCAATTAAAATAGATTTTTAGTCATTAAACTAATCTTAGTATTAAAATTTAGGGGATTAAAATAAAAAAAATTGTTTATTATAATAATTACTTATTTTTTCAGTGATCTAAGTTCCTTCATCCCAACTAGTTATGTATTTTTCTTGTTCAGGTGTTAAGTAATCAATTTCGATACCCATTGATTTTAATTTTAAATATGCGACCTTATCATCTAATTCTTTTGGGAGCACGTAGACATCAGGTTTAAGATTTTTACCATGTTCTAACATATATTGTGTACCAAGTGCTTGATCTGAAAAGCTCATATCCATTACTTCTGAGGGATGTCCTTCAGCAGCAGCTAGATTTACTAATCTTCCCTCTGCTAATAAATATAATTTCCTACCATCCTTTGTTTCATATTGTTCAACATTAGGTCGAATAACTTTTTTTCCCTTAGACATCGCTTCCAAAGCAGGTATATTAATTTCAACATTGAAATGTCCTGAATTAGCTAAAATCGCACCAGATTTCATCTTTTTTAAATGTACTTTATCGATAACATTTTTATCTCCAGTAGAAGTAACAAATAAGTCTCCGATTTCAGATGCTTTTGACATTGGCATTACCGAAAATCCATCCATGGCAGCTTGTAAGGCTTTAACAGGATCCACTTCAGTAACAATTACATGCCCACCTAAACCTCTGGCCCTCGTAGCAATACCTTTTGAACAATACCCATAACCTGCAACTACTACTTCTTTACCAGCTATTAATATGGATGTAGCTCTTAAGATTCCGTCCATAGTGCTTTGTCCTGTGCCATAGACATTATCGAAATTACGTTTTGTTTGGGAATCATTTGCTGCAAGGATTGGATATTTTAATTTTCCATCTTTTGCCATAGCTCTCAGACGAATTACACCAGTTGTTGTTTCTTCACAACCTGCTACAATATCTTTCAATAATTCAGTCTTTTTTGAATGAATTGTCGAAATTAAATCTGCTCCATCATCTAAAGTTATATTCGGTTTGATTTCTAGAGTTCTATCTATACAATAATAATACTCTTCTTTGGATTGACCACGCCAAGCAAATACTCTCATCCCACTTTGAGCCAATGCTGCAGCTACATGATTTTGGGTTGATAATGGATTTGAACCACATAAAGCAATTTGTGCGCCACCTGCTTTTAAAGTATTCATCAAACCAGCTGTTTCTTTAGTAACATGTAGACAAGCGGCCACTCTTACACCTTTTAAAGGTTTTGTTGATTCAAATTCTTCTTTTATTTGTGCTAAAACTGGCATATTTAGGCTTGACCATTCAATAGCTAAGTCACCTTCGGTGCTCAAAGAAATATCTTTAACTTCATATTGTGTTGTCAATTATAATCCACTTCATTAATTCTTTTTATAATAATTTTATAATAATATTTAAATATATTTGTAATAAATTTTAGTTTAAGATTTGTAACAAATTTAAATGGTTATAACAAATTTAAATTGATTTTAATATGAAATTAATTAATCAGGAATTGAAAAACAAAGTTCTTAAGGAACTTCTAAGAGATTATAGAAGTTCTGTTAGTGAATTAGCAGATAAATTAAAAGTTTCTAAAAATAAAATCTTAACAGTCGTAAATTTTTTGAAAAATAATGAATATATTAATGGGCATACAATTATAACTGACCCTTATTTACTCCAACAACGGACTCTCTTCATTGAAATTAAAACTAATCCTAATGAACCTTGGCTTATAAACGAATTGGAAAAATTTGAGTGTGAAAGTCTAGATGGAATAATAGGTGAATATTCATTAATTTTAAAGATTAAAATTAGAAATAATGCCGAATTTAATCAGATATTGAAAAAAATAGATAAATTAATGGCAAAAGGATTTTTTAAGAAATATCAATTAATTGATGTTCTGCAAACTTATAAAGAAAATGGAGTTTCTTTTCAAAATCAAGCAAAATTTGCTAATTTAGATAATATAGGTTATGAAATAATTAAAATTTTAAAAAATCAATCAATAAATCCTTATACAACATCTGAAATCAGTAATATTTTAAACTCTAGAAATTTTTCAATTTCACAACCCGGTGCTTGGAAAAGAATTGATAGAATGGTGAAAGCTGGTATTATCAAAAATTTTGTACCTACTTTAAATCGGGATATATTTCAATTAACAAAATTCTATCTAAGAATTAAGGTAGATCCTGCTCAATATGACGAAATTGCCAAAAATTTTCTATCTCAACAAAAAAATATTGTTGATTTATATAGAACAGGGGAAAATTATGGCCTTTTAGCCGTAGTATTTACCAAAAGTAACAGAAATTTTAATGAATTTATTATTAAGCTCTATAATTCTGGAATAAATATAATTGATACTAATACGACACTTGCTATAGATGAAAGACTAAAAAAAATAATAATACCTGATATTCTCATTTAAAAAATGGCTATTTTTTTACTACAATGTTCAAAATGATATTTTGTCCTTCTTGGGGTCCAATAATTATCAAAATATCATTAGGTAAAATAATTGTATCTTTACTAATTTTATAAACCCAATCCCCCTTTCTTTTAATAGCTATTATTCTCATTCCGGATTCTTTGAATTTACTATCTCGTAGGCTATTGTTAGCAAGTTCAGATCTTTCTTCTACCTTAACTCTCAAAATTGTTTCATCTGATTCGGAGATTATAACATCAACTATAGGATGTGGTTTTAAACCTCTTAAAATAATCTCAGCAATTTCGGCAGCCGAGTCAGAAATTTCTTCAATCGATTTACTAAATTGTAGAAAACCTAGTAATTTCTCAGGATCTGGCGCAGTTTTTGCAGTTGATAATATATGTTGCTCAAATTCGATATGTTTTTTATCAATTTCGTCTTCCATTTCGAGAACATCATCAGCAATATCTTTTGAATTAAAAAGTATCGCAGAAAAACCCAGGTCGACCATCAATCCAGATTTATTAATTAATTCTAACATATATTTTTCAATTTTCTCTAAATCTTCTTTAAAAAACACGTCTAAGTGGTTCTCCTTAATTTTTTCTCCTCTAGTACACTTTCCTCCCAGTAAATCACAAAGTCTAGTGTTTCCATCTTCAGTTCCTCTTGCAATAGCTATATCATCTAATTTTAATTTTGTATTTTTGCTAGGGTCAAAAATCCATGAATCTCCTCTTCTAATTGCGATTATATCGCACCCTGTTTCCGTTCGAATATTTAATTGCCCAATTTTTTTATTTTTAACTTTTGGATTTGAAACAATAGCACGAATTAAAGGTTCTTCAGATTCCCTTATTGCTTTAAAAAGATAAGGATGACTATCAAATTTTACGATTTGACTCATGTCTGCTGCCGCATTGGACATTCGATCGGTAGCATTAGCAATCTTTAATAATGGTTCGAGAGCTTCAGCGTCATTAGCGTCTCGTGCAGCTAGCATCGTGTTCATCCCGACAAGATAAGTCAGAGAATCAACATCTTCTTCTAATTTCATTACTTCTTCCGCAATTTCTTTATTTCTGAACAGTACTGCAGAGTAAGCTAGGTCTATCATTAATTCTGTTTCGTCTTTCATTTTAGTTAGGAGTTCACGAAGACTAACAGGTTTGTATTGAATGCGTTTTTTTGTTGGCAATAATAAATTAAAGCTCCCAGATGTTTTACGTTAAAATTAATACAACAAATTATAGAAATTCTAAGAATTTTAAAATTTCGCTTCTCGTGCGCGATTTAATTAAAGATAATAAATACAAAATGTAACTAATAATGTAAGAGATTTTTTTGATATAGACTAAATAAAAGTGGAAAACTCATGATTTCAAACTCTATGGAAAGATTTAAAAAAGAGACAGCTTATAAACTCTCAATTATTGATATTATAAGAGGTAAATTCATTAAATTTGAGGATAGATCATATGTAATTACTCCGTTTGGTCTTAATATCAATCGTGCTAGAATTTTTGGAATTATCGTTGATAAAAAAATTTTTAAACAAGACCAGAATGAGGAAAACATCGATATTGCAAAAAAAGATTATGGCTACCTAATTATCGACGATGGAACTGAGACTATAAGGATAAAAATGTGGGCGGAAGATATTGATAAACACAAATTACATGATTTGAATATTGGGGAAAATCTAGATGTTATTGGAAAGGTTCGTGAGTATAACGAAGAAATTTATATTATGCCAGAACTTATCCATAAAATTTCAAATCCTAATTGGGAACTTTTAAGAGAATTGGAGAAAAAGGAGTTAAAAAAGTTATTTAAAAATAAAAAGATCGTAAATAAGGTTAATATTCCAAAAATTTTGGAGGAAAATGTTACTACTCGTTCATTAAGTGATGAAAAAAAATCTGAAAAAGTTGATTTTAATGGATTAAATAAAATTAAAATTAAAGATCTAACTCCAACTAGTAGAAAAATCAATTTAATCGGAAAGATTATTGAAACGGAGGAAATCCGTCAAACTTCAAACAATAATAAAGTAATGAATGCTTTATTAGGTGATGAAACGGGTAGTGTATTCCTCACCATTTGGAATGAGAATATTGAAAAAACAAAGAAAGGAGAAAGTTATTTAATTATCAATGGGTATATGTCTTCATTTCAAACCAAATTATATTTAAATATAGGAAAATATGGAGAATTTAAGATTAGTAACGAGAAAATTAAAGAGGTTAATGCTGATAATAATATATCTTTAAGTTCTTCTTGAAGGTAATACAGTATATTTCTTATTGCGCATTTTAGGTGTTTTTTTGTTATAAAATATCAAAGTAAGTTTTAAGAAAAATATATCAATGAAGTATTAATATTGAAATAACAAATAAAAAAATTTAGAATAAGTTAAAACGGTGGTAACAACGGATTTAATGGACTATGAAAAGCTTTTGAAAAGGGCTGCGAAAACTATTCCAAAAAACGTATTTGAACATTCTAGATTCACTATTCCTAGTGTTAATATTTATCAAGAAGGGAAAAGTACAATAGTAACTAATTTTAAGGAAATAAGTGATAGATTAAGAAGAGAACCTGGATATATCATAAAATATCTATTGGGAGAATTAGCTACACGCGGTCATTTTAAAATAAAACAAGGTTCTGCGGCATTTATAGGAAGATTTCAAAAAGATACTTTGAATAATTTGTTAATAAAATTCACAGAAAAATTTATTCGCTGTACGAATTGTAGACGTCCTGATACGCATATTTTAAGAGAAGGGCGTTTTACATATTTGATTTGTGAAGCTTGTGGTTCTAAGCGTTCTATTCCCGCACCATAGGAGAGTTTAATGCAAGTTTATATGAAAATAAAAAAAGTACGTGATGATCTACTCGTTGCAATTAGCGATGCAAACCTATTAGGCAAATGTTTTAAGGATGGTAATCGGAAAATCGAAGTAAAATCTGATTTTTATGGAAATGAATTAGTGAGTATTGAAAAGGGTATAAAAGAACTTGAAAGAGCTACAATTGGGAATTTAGTTGGGAGATATATAGTAACTCATGCAATAAAAGCAGGATTCGTTCATAAAGATAGTGTTATTTGGATTGAGGGTGTTCCCCACGCTCAAATTATTTCATTCTAATTTATATTCTTTAATGATATTTCAAATTTATTTTAATCTTGAATAAACATATTGCTTAATTTTTAAACAATACAAATTTTCTTTAATTTTAACTCGTCGTGCTTAAAGTATCACATTAATATACGAGAAATTGAAAAAAATATTTTTAATTAATAATTTACGGACTGAATAAAATGGAAGAAAAAAAATATTGTGAAGATTGGGAATTAGATTCAAAATTGTTAGCTGATTATAAGAGTTTGGGCAAATGGAGACCTCATCGTCCTTGGATGGATAGAGTACCTGATAATATTGCAAAAACGGTTAAATATCCTAATTTAAAAGGAGCTCAGTGCATCTTAAAAAGAACTGCTAAGAAAAATCCAAATAATATGGCAATTTATGATTTTGATAATGATAAAAAATATACTTATCATGAATTTAATTACATTGCAGATCAAGTATCCACGGGTTTTTTAGAGCTTGGGATAAAAAAACAAGAAGGAATTGCATTTTATGGTCAAAATTGTCCTGAATATATGTTTTCGCTCTTCGCCGCTAATCAAATTGGTGCAGTCTGGGTACCCATAAATCCACTTTTGAAAAAGAAAGAGATTTTACATATTTTAAATGATAGTGGAATTGTAAGTACAATAATAGTCCATGAAAATCAATATACCGCGATGAAACGAGCATTAAAATCATATAAAGTTAAAAATTTAATAGTTATTCAAAAGGAAAAAGAGATCAAAGAAGATGTTATTAATTTCGATGCTTATTTTCTTAAATATCCATCACAAACTCCTAATATTAAAATCAATACTAAGGAAGATCTCGTAGCTTTAATGTATACAGGTGGTACTACTGGATTGCCAAAAGGTGTTATGTTGACGCATGAAAATATTATATCAAACACCTTCCAAGCTCTGTTTTTCCTTGATCCTCCAAAGGGCATACAAGATAAATATGGTAGATTCGTTAATATGGCTGTTTTACCACTTGCACACATTTTTGGGTTATATATTGTTTATGCCACTACTAACAGTGCTTATCTGAATATTATGTTGAGATATGATGCTAAAAATGTCCTTGAATTAATCCAAAAATACAAAGTAAATATGTTTTCAGGTGTG
>JABXJV010000530.1 GCA_013375355.1 Candidatus Helarchaeota archaeon | reverse complement strand
TTATCGATTAGGTCAATAGATTTTTCTATTTCACTGTTTATCAGTTCCAGATGTTCATAAGGAAGGCTTACGGCTAATTGATTTACATTCGCATTATCATTGATTTCGCTCTTTATGTCTGATTTTGAGGCATTATTAATTTTGTAATAAATGGCATCTCTAACCCACAAGTTAATTATTGTTAAGACATCTTTTACAAATTCTAAATTTCTTTTATTGACCAATTCTTCAGCAAAGTCGAGGTAGATTTTTGAGTTTTTCAGGAATATAATCTCGATTAATTTTTCAGCGAATTCTTTTTTTTCTTCTATGCCCTCCTGAAGATATTCTGATGCTTTTGAGAGACTGCCACCAGAGATATTTGAAATAATTTCAGCCTCCTGTTCACTGATTTTAAAATTTTTTACAAGGGTATCTCTTATCTCTTCTTTACTTAAAGGCGGAAATTTTATTCCTGTGCACCTTGATTTTACAGTTGGAATTATCAATCCCAAATCGGTTGCTGTCAGGATAAAGAGTAAGTCTTTTGGTGGTTCTTCCAATAATTTTAATACGGAGTTTGCAGCTTCCAGTGTCATCTTTTCTGCTTTAGAGATTATAGCGACCCTCTTTTTGCCCTCGAATGGTTTAAAGATGGATGAATTTTTTAGATTTCTTATAGTGTCTATTGAAATTGATGTGTTGCCCTTAAACATTACTTTTTTATATGGATTCTGAATTTTTTCTCTCTTTTTTAAATAGATTTCCTCATCTGAAGATTTTGAAAAAACCGGTATAATATAATCCACATCGGGGTGTTCCATTTTGTTTACTTTAATGCAACTTATGCATTGATTGCATGGTTTATTATCTTCGCCTTTGCAGTTGAGGCTTTTTGCTATTTCGAATGCGACAGCCTCTTTTCCTGTTCCTTCAGGACCATAAAAGAGATAAGCCTGGCTTAATCTATTGTTTTTTACGGCAGTTTTGAAAAACTTCTTTATGCTTTTCTGTCCAATTATATCTTCAAACATTTCTTAATTAAGGTTTTTTCCGCCTTGGCGGGCCTGTTGTTACGGATGCGCAACTTTTTTACAAGATAACACGGCAAAAAGTGGATTCCCCTCGA
>JABXJV010000529.1 GCA_013375355.1 Candidatus Helarchaeota archaeon | reverse complement strand
CCTGCTGATGAACCACAATGAGAACATCTCAAATTACATTCTAAAGTAAATTCCCAAATTGCACATTCAAGTTGATAATTCATTAATATTCCTTATTTAATCTTGTTTATAAACTCCAAACTAATCTTGTTTGTAAACACCATAACGAATGGAATTATTAAAATATGGTGGTGTAGTTGAACCAGCTTTAATCAGTTCTTTCTTCATTTCTTTCATTTTATCAACATATTTTGAGATAATAAGTTTATATCCATCCTTGATCCCTTTTTCTATTCTCTTAATTAAGAATAAGATAAGTTCTTCGAGTTTTTCTACTTCCCATCCCTTGATGAAAATTACGATATCATTCTTACTCGCGTAAGGATCTTCATCATCTTCTTCTTTATATTTACCTTTTACCATTTGTTTTATCCTCCTAATTAAGAATAAGATCAGTTCTTCAATCATCTCTGCGTTCCAACCCTTAATATAGGAAGAGATTTGACTAAATTTTTTTTCCATTATCTCATAAGGACCTTCCTCCACTTCTTCTTTTTTCTTTACAGGGATGGGTCTAAAAAATGGATACCCATCTTTCTTTTTTCAATTTCTTTACTCATTTAAATTCCTCAATAAACATTAGAATGAAACAATCTATATTCTTTTATAAATGGTAGAGCTTAATCAAAATTTAATATTTCCAGGGTTTAAATGCGGGTTATTTTTGAGAATATACACCGTAGCTTGGTGGAGCAGGTTTTGGAATGGGACGTTTCCTTTCTTTTTCTTTATTATTGGGACCGGGATTTGATTTTGGATTTGACTCAAAAGGTGGTTTGGGTGGAGGAGAAGATTCTTTTCGGCGATAAGGATATCCTCGTTTGGGACCCTTGGTTTCTTTTTTTTCTTTTTCCATAATATATTATCCATTAATATTTTGAATATATTTAATTAATCTCGTTTATAAACACCATAACGTGGTGGTGATTTTCGTTCTGATTTTTCTTCCTCAGGCTTATCTTTTAGCTTGATAGATGATTTGTTTCTAAAAGGGTATCCCCTTTTTTTTCCTTTCTTAATACTCATCTTAATACCTCATTTTCATTTTAAAATATATCAATTCCTAAAATTCTTTATTCATAGAAAAATTCTTCGAAAAGGATATTCTCACAAGGATTATTATTTTCTTTTGTAAACCCCATATTTAGGAGGGGATTTTTCTTCAAGTGAACTAATTTCTTTCTCTTTATCCTTTGACTTTAAATTTTTTGGAATTGAAAAGGGATATCCTTTTCTTTTTTCTTTTTTTGAACTCAAATTAATTCCTCAATTTTCTTTATAATTTGTATAACTATACTATAATTAAATAGATTTGGGTTCTATTTATTACTATTCTGTAATTGGCTGTCTTGGAATGTCAAATCTCTTTTTATTTTTTGATTCTTTTAATTCAAGTTCAATTTTCTCCTTAACTACTTTATCTTGAACCATTGTCAAAGCTTTTTCGTAATTTAGTATAATTTTATGATTTTCAAAATCTAGAATACACCCAAGTCGTGCAATATTCCAATAAATTAAATAATTATCAGGATTTAATCTCGAAGATTTTAAAAAGCAATCTAAAGCTTGAGTGAAATTCTTTTTATGAAAATTTTTTATACCAATATTGAATAATTTGTCAGCTTGTAGTAGAATTAACTCAAAATCGAATATTTTAATATCATTAGGCTCTAAATTTAAAATGTAACTTAACCTTTGAGTATAATCTTCGGGATAATTTAATACATCTAATATCAATTTCTCTAAATGGTTAATAAATTCTTTAAATTCGCTTTCTAATTCACCAATATTTTTCTTTTTTTTCATCCATAATGAAAAAACTTTTTTATGGAACTCATTTTCAGCTAATTTCCCCAGAAATTTGATTTCTGTTTCTATTTCTGCCTGTTTTAAAATACCAGCTGAAATGCATTCCTCAATAAAAATTAATGGAATTTGTGGTGTGCAAATTATAGTTTGAGAGATTAGCGCATTTAGCCAACCCTCCTCATTATTATATTTTTCAATTGCGGTTATAAGCCAATCTTCAAGGGGGATTAATACAAAAGAATCGTTAATATTTAATTTGTTCATTAAACTTTTCCTAAAACAAGCAACAAGGTGATTCTTCACAGAATTTTGAGGTTTTTCACATATTATTCTCAAACCATGCTCATATTTATGGGTAATTTGTTCTTTTTCCGTTATATTTCCAAAACCAATTTCTTCTAAAAGCTCTTTTATTAAATTATATGTGAAACCTGTTTTATGTTGCATACCTCTACTATCTATTCCATAGATCCATCGTAATGTTATTTTCTGGTCATCCAGATCTTCAGAAATAAATTTCTTATAGGTTCTCTCAAGGTCAGGGGTTTCCAATATTAATTTTCCTAATGGTTTTAGAATTCTAAACCAATCACTCAAAATATATTTAGAATGAATATAATCAAAATGCTCAATTAATTGATTTGCTTCAATTATATCAACGGTATTGGATTCAAATGGGAGATTGTCAATGTCGTAGATTTCATCTGCTACGTCCTTATTGTATTTATCGATATTAATATAACCGGGTTTATAATTATAGCCACAACCTAGATTAAGCTTAATTTTCATCCAATTTTCCACTTTTTTTTAAATTTGCTTCTAATAATTTAAATAATCTTAAAGTGCTTGATGTTGCTTCATCATTTGGATCTAATTTTAGGGCTTTTTCTAGACATTCAATTCCTTTTGAAATATTTTCTAAATTGGTTTTTCCATATAAATAACCCATATAATACCAAGCTTTACTGTTCTGTGGATCGATATCAATTACTTTTTGCAGATAATTGATTGATTTTTGGTACGCTTCTATTTTGGCATAAGCAGCTGCCAAGTTAAACATTGCGATACTATCTTCTGGGTCGATTTCGACTTCTATTTCGCGACATTCCAGGACTCTATATTCCTTTCCGACAATTTCATAAATATCTCCCAATTTATTCCATGCTTCTTTATAATTAGGATTTGTCTTAACTGCTTTATCAAGACATTCGATTGCTTTTTCATGATTTTTTAAATTAAGGAATGCAAGTCCCATAACAAACCATGCTTTACTTCCCATAGGTTCTAATCTTACAACTTTTTCAAAACAATTTATGGCTTTTCGATAGCTCTCTATAGAAATATAAGAATTTCCCAAATTTAACCATGCCTCTTTAAACTTAGGAAAAATTTCTACAGCTTTTACATAACAATTAATTGCTTTTTGAGGATCATCTAATTGATCATAGGAAACTCCCATGTTAAACCAATAATTTCGATTATTAGGATTGATTTTTATTGCTTTATTAAAACAAACAATTGCTTTTTTAAATCTATTTAACTTATTACAAGCCCATCCTAGATTATACCACCCATCTTGATTTTCCGGGTCGATCGTGACAGCTTTTGAACAATAATTTATGGTTTTTTCATAATCACCATGTAATTTACCAATATACAACCCTAAATAATTCCAAGCCATGCCATCTTTTGGATCAATCTTAACCGTATGCACGAAACAATCAATTGCTTGTTTCGAATCGCCTTTTTGAGCTAAAAATAAACCCCTATCAAACCATTCTTTGGCTGTCTTTCCCATTATTAATTTTGGCATTTAAATTCCCGATATAAAAGTTCAAATTATTTATTGTCCTCCATTGTACAAGATTTCATTTTTTATATTAAACTTTATATTGACATTAATTTGCTTCTAAATTTTCTTTTAACACTTTTAATAAGGCTAGAACTCTCAAAGCCTCATCATTTTTTGAGTCCAATTTTAAAGCTTCTTCTACACATTCAATTCCTTTCTGTGGATTCTCTAAATTACCATAAAAGAGCCCCATATTATACCAAGCTTCAATATTATTTGGATCTAGCTTAATTAATTTATCGAAACATTCAATCCCTTTTTGATGATTACCATCACTACCATACGCAACACCCTGATTATATAATGCATCAATATATTTCGGATCTATATTAATTGCTTTTTGATACCATCGTATAGCCAATTTATTTTTATTTAAATTAGAATAGGCAACTCCTACATAATTCATAGATATTTTATCTTGAGGATCGCATCTTACAGCTTTTTGGTAACTTTTAACAGCTTTACTATAATCCTCTAAGCTTAGATGTGCATAACCAATAGCTGCGTAAGCTTTACAATTTTTCTTTCCAATTTTGGCAGCTTTTTCTAAACTTTTAATTGCTTTATGATATTCTTTTGCTGCGATATATGTGATTCCCATATCAAGCCAACCGTCTTTGAATTTTGGGTTGATTTGAACTGATTTTTCGAAGCAATCAATAGCCTTTTTAAATTTACTTGTTTTTTGATATGCAATTCCAAGATCATGCTGATAGTCTGTTCGATTAGCGATTATTTTTATTGCTTTTTTAAAATTAGGAATTGCCTCTTGATATCTTTTTAACTTATTAAGAGCCCATCCCACGCTATGCCAAGCGTAATGATACTTAGGATCGAGTTTTACCGCCTCTTCACAGTATTTAAGAGTTGTTTGATAATCACCGAGTTGACCTGAAAACCAACCATAGTTATTTAAAGCATCTACATTCTTGGGCTCTATTTTTAACACATTTTCAAAGCACTCAACAGCCTTTTTATAGTTATTCTCATTAGAATATTTATATCCAAGGTCTTTCCATTGTTTAGCGTTTTTTCCCTTAACTTTTTTCACGTAAAATACACCGTGAACGAGAATAGAGAGAGGTTTTTAATTTAATTATAAAATTAGTCAATAAGTAACAATATAAGAAATTACTTGTAATTTCATTAATATTAATAATAAAACAAAATCAGGGTTAAGTTTGCAAAAAAATGTTAAAAAAATTAAATTACCGGGCACGGACATTGAAGTAAGTCCACTCGGGCTTGGAGTTTGGCAATTTGCAGGTGGTCATGGATTAAATAAATACATTTGGTCTAAGGAAATTCCTGAGGAAACAAGGAATGATATAGTGAAAGCTGCATTAGACGGAGGAATAAACTGGTTTGATACGGCAGAGGCGTATGGGGGAGGCAGATCCGAGAGAAACTTAGCAAGTGCTCTCAAAGCAAATGGAGTAAAGGATGAAGAAGTTATAATTGCAGATAAATGGTTCCCAGTAATGAAACTTGCAGGTAGCATAAAAAGGACTATTAAAAAACGTTTGGAAGCTTTAGATGGGTATTCTATCGATCTACATCAAATCCATCAACCTTATTCGGTTTCCACGACAAGAGCCCAGATGAACGCCATGGCTGATCTGGTAGAAGAGGGTAAGATTCGATCAGTTGGAATTAGTAATTTTTCTAAGAAAAAGATGATTAAAGCATACGATGCATTAAAAGATCGTGGACTGTCGTTAGCAAGCAATCAGGTCCATTACAGCTTGCTTCACCGTAATATAGAAAAGAATGGCATATTGGATACAGCAAAAGAACTTGGGATTAAGATCATTAGTTGGAGTCCTCTTGAACAAGGAACACTCACGGGTAAATACCATAAGGATCCGAGTCTACTTAAGAATTTAACTTTCATTAGAAGAAGAATTATGCCAAATATTAAGAAGAAAACGAAAAAAAGTAAGGCATTAATGGAGGCTATTGAAGAGATAGCTAAAGCTCACGAAGTTACACCACCTCAAGTAGCACTTAATTGGCTCATTAATTTTCATGGAGACACTGTGTTAGCAATTCCGGGAGCGTCAAAAGTTCATCACGTTGAATCAAACGTTGGTGCCATGTACTTCGAGTTATCCAAGGATGAAATGGACAAAATCGATGAGTTATCAAGACCACTCAATAAAATGAAATAATAAAACCAGATTAGAACAATGAACCAAAAATTTATCGGTAAGTGGGAATCGGAAACTAAGAACTTTAAAAACATCATATTTGATGAAAAAAATTACGAATGGGGAAAAGATAAGGGAAGGTGGGCAATAAATGGGGATGAAGTTTGGCTATTAACGGAAAATTCGAAGTATGGAACAAAGTGGTTTTTTAAATTTGAGGGAAATAACAAATTAATTTTTCTCGATCCAGAAGATTTTATTTATCTTGGTAGTGGTGAATATATTTATTATCAAATGACCCCTCCTAATACCAATGTTAAGTTTAAAAGAATACTTTAAATTTTTCCTTTTCTTTCTAATTCCTCTTTCATTAAGCTTAGTAGATTCAGAGCAGATTTAGCATCTTCATTCGAGGGATCTATCTTTAATGCACTTTCTACATATTCAATACCTTTAACAGGATCCTCTAGTCCACCATACATCATACCTATATTATATAAAGCCAAACTATTTTTAGGGTCTAATTCAATTATTTTTTCAAAAACTTCGATAGCTTTTTCAATATCTTGTAGATTGGCATAAACAGATCCTAAGTTAAGCCAAGCATTACTATCTTTTGGATTAATTGTAACCATTTGTTTGTAACATTTGATTGCTTCTTCTGATTTTTCTAACTGCTCATATAATGAACCAAGGTTCTCCCAAGCTGGTATATATTGGGGATCGAGCTTAACTGCCTTTTCTAAACATTCAACAGCTTTATCATATTCGAATAAATTTCGATATGCAACCCCCATAACAGCATATACTTTGCTTTTTGGACCTTTAAGTTTAAGAGCTTTCTCAAAACATTCAAGTGCTTCGACATTTCTTTCTGTTGCAATATAAGAAGTTCCTAGATTAATCCATGCATTCATATTTTTGGGGTTTAACTTTAAAACCTTTTTATTACAATCAATTGACTCATTAAATTTACCCAATTTATTATAAGAAATCCCCAAATCAAAATAGTAATCCTGATCACTAGAATTGATACTTATTGCCTTCTTAAAATATTTCACCGCTTCTTGGTATTTTCCTAATCCATTATATGCGTAACCAATTGAATGGTAAGCATATTCGTAGTTTGGATCTATTTTCACCGCTTTCTCGCAAAGTTTGATACATTTTTCATAATCTCCTAGCATAGCACTGTACCAGCCATGATTATTCAAAGCCAGAATATGATTGGGAACAATTTTTAATACATATCCGAAATATCTAGCTGCATTTTTATAATCCTTATGATCAGCACTCTTATGACCCTTTTCAAGCCATTCAGCGACAGTTTTTCCCTTATAAGTATTCGACATTTGATACCAATTTTCAATTTGATTTTCTTATTTTGATTTAATTATTCTATCTTTTTAATTTTTCAATATTAATTTTATAGCTATTTCATAAAAAATAAATAGCATGTTTTTTTTGGTTAATTAGAAAGAGTGAAAAACTATGGGAGCGAAATTAGAGGATATTCGTGCCCTAATTACAATGATTGCGGTAGTTTTTGCAGCCTATTTGCCTTTCTACATTAGTGGAATAAGATTTTTTATCTACGAGGAAAGTATAGGATATTATTTAATAATAGAGGGCATTCAAGCAATAGGGGGCATTGCAATATCAATATATTTTTCAGTACGAAGGATCGAAGGAAGACATAAACGTGAACCGTTGAATTTGCCAAGACATGGGATAAGGTTATTTCTGCTCTTTAATGCAGTAATTTCTTTTTTTCTAGGGATTTACTATTATTCTTTGACTCAAGATATGGAAATGATTAATCTACCATTTTTATTTTCGATGATTATTGGTCTATTTACTTGGTTATGGCCTTCACAAGAAGAAGAAAATAATGAGCAAAAAACACAGAGAGAGCAGAAAAAATATGAACCTGGTACTAAATATAAACGTTGGGAGTTAAAACAATACGCAAAGTAACTTAAATCATTAATATTTTTTTATCTAGTCTAAAAATAAATTCTAAATTATATTCTTAATTTATTAAAAAAATAAGAAAATTTAATGGAAAAAAAAAATTAAACTTCGGTTGTTCTGAATTGTTTTACTATATTTTTAATTATCCCTGATTCTTTTACGAACTCAGCCATAGGAATTAGGTTCATTAGCGAGTTACTTCCGTGGTTTCCTCCACCCATAATTATTACTTTACTGTTTTGTTTTAATCCAACGGCAATTTCTTTAGAAGACTGGATCATTCCTTCAACAATCAGTTCTAATGCTTTCATTTTTAACCCTTCTTCTCCGGCTTGATTATATTCCTCTAAAGCTTTTGCTTTTGCACGAATCCCTGCTGCTTCCGCTTCTGCTTTTAATTGAATTGATTTTGCCTCTGCCTCTGCTTCTATCATTTTAGATTCGGCTTTAGCATTTGCTAATACCAGCTCTTTCTCACGTTCAATTTCAGCCTCTCTTTTTATTTTTAATTCTTTGACTCTCATCTGTTTCTGAACAAGTTCTTCTGATTGAATTGCCACAAACTTATCTTTTTCGATCTCAATTTCTTTTGCTTTACCTTCATTTTGAGCTTCGGCAATTCTTGCGTTTTTATCTAATTCTGCCGACTTAACTCTCTCTAAATCTCTAATTACCGTGCTATCATCATCATCTTTAATGTCTTTAATATCGAAAATAATTGGTTCTAGACCTAACTTAACGAAGGAGCCAGTCAGTGAGCTATAAATTCCATCTTCTATAACCTCACGTTCCCTCATGATTGTTAAAATGGGTTTTTGCATACAGATTGTTCTCGCAGAGCTCTGGACAGTATCATCTACAATTCTTCTTAATGTTTCATAAACATCTCTTCCAAATGATTCTGCTGCTTTAATTGGATTTTTAATTTGAACTTTGCAAGATATCCGGACTACCAAAGGTAAATTATCCATATCGTGGAGCCTTATATCTGGAATATCCACGTCAATTACTTCTTTTGGAAGGATTATTCTCCTGTGATACAATCTAAAAAAGTAATAACGCCCTTGTCCATTATAAACGTTTTTCTTTGTCTTGCTTACTACAACATGTGCCTCATTTGGTGGAACTACCACCATATTATGTACCAAAATTGTTATGACAATTATTATTGTTATTATACCAATAATTATGCCTACAACAATTCCAGCAATAATTCCTGCATCTAAAGCCATTTAATTCACTCCTATTTATTTCTCTCTTTTTTTATTTTTTTTATTTCCCAGCTTACGGATTTTATTATTTCTGCTATTCCGCCATCAATTTCTTTAATTATCACTTTGTCCCCTTTTAAAAATGGAGGATCAGTTGGATCAAAAGCTCTAGCTGGAAATTCTTCCCTTTCTCCTGCATTTAATGTAAAAGATATTTTGCCAATTTCCGTTTTAGAAAAAGGAATTTCTACAATAGCCTCTTTATCTTCAAATATTTTGAAATCAGCAGGTTTAGATTCTAAACTACTTTTAATGTAATATATAATTATGCTTGTTATCAAACAGCATATTACCGCTATTACGCCGGTTATTATTAAATCATTAGATATTAGAAAGCTTATAGTTCCAATGAATCCAAAATTTATGAGACCACATAAAATTGGCATTAAGAGAGCATCATCGAATTCCGTATCTGTTAATGCCACAATTAAAAGTAGAATTACTCCAATACTGCTTATAACCAGAAAGAAAATTAACTCGGGTGAAAAAAAAATCTCCGTTATTTTCTTCCTCCTAAATTTATTTTATTTTTTGAATTGAATATCTTACGATCAGTAATTGAAATAAATTCTACTAACCCTATCAATCCACATCCTCTTTAATAAAAGGTAAATTCCTTTTTATCATTTTTTTAATATACAACCGTAACTGGTCAATAATTGTATCAAGGGCTTAGCTTTTAAATTTAATCTTATTGGCAAATTTTTAAGATAAAAAGATTGATTCCTTTTAGTTTTTAATCAATATTTTCTTTTATGAGTTTGTTATTAGTGAGTTTAGCTCCTAAAAAAGATTCATACCTTTTTGAAATATGTTTTAATGCCGATATGGGATATTTTATGGGTAAGAATCCGAACTCTTTATCTATTTTAGCTAAATCTACCTCAACAATTCTTCGAAGCCAGTGATCAATAATTAAAATCGTCTTTCGAAGATTTAATCTACGAATGTAATAATAATCTACAAGAGTGATACCAACACCAAGGACTATGAAAAAAGTAACCAATAAATAGATACCAAAGATAAAATACAAAATGAGGAAAATCGTACTAATAAAACTAATGAAATAACCTATAATTCCAAATGCATAGGATGCATGAACGTTTTTATATAAATATTTTTTATTTATAATTCCGATTCTAGCTCGAGCTAGTTTTTCCTTATCTAAATAGAACAGAGGGTTTAAGTATTGAGCCCTTATACCCCGAGAAATTGCACGTTGAAGTCTCAAAATTCCATATGGCCAGTTAATTTTACGGAGTTCAATTTCATTTATTTTATCATTCAAAGGCATTAATTGATAAATAATATCGGCATCAACTTTGTGGCGAAATATAAATAGAACAACTTCTGTAAAGAAACATATTAAAGATAATAAAGCTGAAATGAGTGACATTGGATCATATAGATAGGAAAAGTTCAGTGTTAAGCAAATACAGAGAATTAAAGCTCCAGGTACACCAAACCCAAATCCATACGTGTTTATATTACATTTTTGGGTTCCTAATCCGAACCATAGAAAAAAAATCATACCAGTTACTAGAAAAATCACTGCAATATTTGAAAATAGAACTATATCTGAATATAAGTTAAGAGGTAAAAATACATTTGGATAATGCTTTATTGGACTTTGCAAAAATTTTATAGTCAATAATCCTATTAGAAAAGAAATTACAATACAAAAAAATGAAAAAATTACTGATAAAAAAGGATTTATCCGATATTTCTTGATTTTAATTTGATCTTCTAATAATTGACTCATTTTTACTGTTATTTATTTTTATTTAATTCTTTATGTATTGCTATTGCTGCTTGACGAGCATCTGCAACTGACTGGACTACAGTGCCTGCACCACGAATAATATCTCCACCGGCATATATATTTGATTTATTTTTAATTTTCATAGTTTCCGGGTCAACCTCGATTAAGCCAGCTTTTCCAAATTCTTCCTCAAAATGTTTTGCTAAATCTGATTCAATTTCTTGA
Source organism: Candidatus Helarchaeota archaeon (assembly GCA_013375355.1). Next base: position 14,126 of record JABXJV010000529.1, on the reverse strand, counting down.
CCAACTGCCATAATAACTTCATCAAATTGAATTTCTTTTAGTTTATTTTCATCGAATTTTGGTTCAAAATTACCTATCTCGTCGCTTTCTAAATAAATCACAGATACATCCTCAACTCCGCTCTTTCTAGCTACCGCTAACGCATCAGCTGTACCAGGATCACCACCAATGACCAATAATTTGCCTTTTACATCCACCCTGCCTTTTTGCCTATAATCCATAATAAATGATAGAGCATCTGTAACTTTGGCTTTATTAATACCAGGAATATTCAATTTACGTCCTGCCCACAAACCAGTCGCGATAAATACGGAATCATATTTATTTGAAAGTTGCGAAATTGTGAGATTTTTACCTAATTCCATACCAAATTTAAAATTAATTGTTGGAAGAGAAATTCCTTTAATATCACGCTCAACTGCATCTTTTGGTAATCGAAATGGAGGAATAACATGTGTTAACATTCCACCTTTCTTTTCTTTCTTCTCAAAAACATCAATTTCATAACCTAAGCGTGCCAATAAGTATGCACAAGATAATCCCGCAGGACCAGCACCAACAACAGCGATCTTTTTACCGTTTGGTGTTTCTATACTTTTATCCCATCCATCTTCCCCTGCACGCTCACACACCCATGCTTCTAATTGACCTATCCGGACAGCCTCATCAGAAAATTCTTTATGATTACAATCTTTCTGACATAATTTTTCTTGTGGACATATTAATCCACAAATTTCACCTAGAGGATTCATTTTCCGAATTGATCTTGCGGCCCCTATAAAGTTATTAGATTCCATTCTTCGCATAAAATTTGATACATCAACTCCTACAGGACACCCCTCAATGCATTTTGCTTCTAGACACCATTGGCATTCAATAGCAACTCGTCTTGCCTTTTCATCATCTAATTTTTCATCTATTTTTGGTATTGGTGTCCGGGGTTTGCCCTCAACGAAGTTAACATAGTTTTTTTCAAACTTCTGAGCTTTATAGATCTTTTTTCCCTCTTTTTTTAAGACCATATTAGCTCCACCAACAGCAGAAATGGATACAGATACTACTCCTTCTCCCATGGTAGTGCTATCTCCAACAAAAAATAGATTCTTAAATTCCGTCTTAGCTCGAGGTCGTTTAAGCAAGTGTTGACCAATAGCTTGTTTAGGTCCACCAATAGATCCAAATTCTCTTAAAGTGAATCGTTCGATAGTGGCTGGTGTCCCTACCTGTATATTGATTATATTTTCTTTTAAATGTGGTAAATATTTTTCAAGGTCGTCAAGAATCCGATTTGTTTCTTTTTCTTTTAATTTATAATATTCTTCGGATTGATATTTTGGATCACCAGCACTTGGAAACTCTTCGAATAATTCAGCTATTACAGTTATTGAATGAGTCCCTTTAGGACAAATTGAGGGATCCTCCAAAGATGGAATATATAAAGCTGCTATTCCACCTTCGTAATTATAAATATCCTCTATATACATTTCAATAGGTCTTGTACCAGGAGGAATAGCTTCTTCGTTAACTCCAATATACATAAGCAATGCACTTAAAGTGGGCTTAAACTTATTTGCCCAATCAATCCTTTTTTGTTTTAGATGTTTCTTATTAATTAGTTTATTGTAATTTTGCCACACTGACGCATCAGAAATTACATATTTGGATAGGATTTCAGTCCCGTCATCCAGTCGAACTCCATATGCTTTTTTCTTTTCAATAAGTATTTCTTCGACTTTGTGTCTATAAAGTGTAGTCCCACCATACCGTTCAAATGCCCGTTCTATTGCATTGGGTAACATACTTGGAGACCCTTCAGGATAACAAGCACCACCATGATAAGCGATAGAAAAAATAGCTGCTGCCAGCAAAACTGGAGTTTCTTCTATCTTTGTAGTTAACATAAGGGAAAGTAACAGATCATAGAATGTCTTGATTCTTATATCCTCTCCTAAAAATTTATCAAGAACGGATTTCATGTCTTTATTCATCATTCTAAGTAACTTAATGGCTCCAAGAGGATCTTTAAAAAAAATCTTCATCATGTCGAATTTTGATTGTTCCGAAATAGGTATTGGAGAATCTAATTTTAAAATAATCTGAAATGTGCTTTCTAAATATTCATAAAACTTTGTTAATCCTTCTTCATGTTCTGGAAATGCTGCCACCAATTCTTTTAAAAAGCGATCAAAATCTCTCCAAAAAGTGACTTGAACAAATTTTCCTTCATCATTTCTAAAATTACAACGATACATTGAATCATGTTGAATTATATTTATTGGTTCTTCTAAAACATTCATTATGTATTGATGTGGGGCAAATTCACCCTCCTCAGCACTCCACCCAAAAAGTAACGCTGCTCCCACATCAAATGATTGCCCCATTTTTTTAAGAGAAGTACATCCTCCTCCTGGAAGATAATGTTGTTCTATTATTAAAGTATCAATACCCTTTTTAGCCAATAATGCAGCTGCAGTGATACCTCCTATTCCAGCACCGATTATTATACAGTCGTATTTATCTTTAATTACTGCATTATCAATAATCTTCAAAAATTTTCACCTCTCGTAATAGGATTTCCCTCACTTCCAATTATAAAGTAATAAAAATCCCTCATTTTTTTTAAAAAATATTTTTTATAGATTAATATCTTTTAAAGACAGGTAAGATCAAGTGGGATGGATATTCAGAGTCATGAAATATTTTTTGATTCGCCGTTATGTACCCCTTTTCGTTGGGTTCTCCGGCAAGATTTGAATTAACATCGAATCTTGGGAAATTACTTGATGATATTTCTATTCTAATTTTGTGATCTTTAGGAAAATAAATGCCAACGGCACCTATTGGTATTTCGTACTTATAGACTTTGTTTGGTTCGAGTAATGAAGGATTTTTCAAGCCATCACGAAATCGAGCCCTAACTCCATTATCCACCACGTTTATTGCTTTTTTATCATTATAAACATCGACTAATTTGACTGTAAAATCAGTATCTTTCGCAGAAGATGATGCATAAAAGACAATTTTTACATCTCCGATTACTTCAAGCCCTTGTCTCAATTTGTCTGTGGTATATACTAATACATCCTTTCTTTCTTCAATTTTAATTTGATTAAGCGGACCACTTCTTATAAATAAAAATCGCCCACCTCGTGTAACAACTGGATTAGATGGATCAAAATCAAAAGAATCTGGAGGTTCATCTTTAGGTTCTATTCCTGATAGCCCTCCTCTTCCAAATCTTGAGTTTGCTTTTCCGTTAGAATGCAAATATAACTTCAATTCTTTACAATTCGGTGGCCATTTACTGAAATGTCTCCAAATTTTTCTATTTAAAATATATAGGCGTAAAGTAGGGACTTTTGATAAGTCTTTTCCGCCTTTTTTCAGCCAATATTCATACCACCATAATGGGAAAAAATTTTGATATAAAGCAAACATTTCTTTAGTATCAGGCATAGAGGGGAATTTAGAATCAGAAGCCATAAAATCCATTCCTCCATGAGCCCCAGGGCCAACTACCATTTTAAAATTTTTGAAATGTTCAGGAGAATTTTTTTGTATTAATTTTAAATCAGTTAGGAATTGTTCAATAAACATATCATACCAAGATCCAACAATAAGCATGGGAGTTTCTATTTTTTCTCCAGTAAACCGGAAAGCGTATGGCAAATAGTTGTAATTTGAATTTACTCGTCTTTTAAGCATTACTCCTTTCATAAACTTATCCAGAGAACCATCATCCTTTTCATTAAATTTAAAATTCAAATTATAAGTTTCATTAATTAAATTTGTTAATTCCTCCTCATCTGTAATTTTTTCCAAATCTTCCAAATGCAATAAGAATCTTTTAGTATCTAATGGGTCGTTATATAAACTTGCTAATGGATTTCGATATAAGGTTTCGCACAATTGTTCATCCTGTGAAAATCCCTTTATTGAAAGATATCTTTGTGTTATCATCTTTACTAGTCTGTGGATTGTAACTCCCATTCCAAGCACATTCATTCCTTGGGGATGATATAAAACACTTGTATAAGAGTTTTGGGCAGGACTAGCACACGTTAACATCCCTTTATTATCCCATGATACAGCTAATTGGGTTATACCTAAAAAACTTATACCCCACATTCCGATCTTTCCATTATACCAAAATCTTTCCGTGATCCATTTTAAAGTTTCTAATCCATCAGATCTAAGATAAAATGTGATTGCCAAAGTGCCGTATTCAGAACTTGCGGCACATCCACGCATGTCTTGAAGAATTGTAACGTACCCCTTCGAAGCAAATATATATCCAAGCATACTTGCAATATCTTTCCAATATGGCAATCGTATCAACATTGTTGGGGCTTTAAATCTATCTTCAAATACAGGTTTCGGTAAATAAATATCAGTGGCAAGCTTTGCCCCATCGTGCATGGTTAATAAATGTTCTTTTAAACGTACAACATCATATTTAGGAGTACCAAGACCCAATAATCGCCCTATAGGACCACCAAAATATTTAAACATTTTCAACATAGGAGCTTGAATATAATTCATGAAGTTCATTGAACGTTGGATAAGACTATCCATTAATTTACCCAGTAGAGTGTCTTTTAGAAATGGAGGTACATCTATAGCAAATTCTACATCGGAGCCATCAAATAAATCTTGTTTTTCCTTACTCATTAATAACAAAACCTAAAAATGAATTAAAAAGTAAAATGCTATGTATAAATCAAATAAAAAAAACTTAACACTTTATAATTAAAAAGTTTTCAATTACTATAATTTAGAAATATTAGATTAGAAATATAAAAATTATTTAGAGGGATACTATAGCAATACAAATCCAAAAAAATAATAGGAAATGAGAAACAATGTCAAGAGAAAACTTTATTGTTATTGACGTAGGATCGAAGAAAAAATCAATAAACCCGATGATTTATAGCAATTTCATCGAACATATAGGGGAATGTATCCATAATGGACTATGGGCATACGATCCCGTTAATGTACCTTTATTTAAAGGAAATTCGCAATTAAATGGCGTGAGAGAAGATGTTTTTAATGCGATAAAGAATCTGAAACCAACTGTTTTAAGGGCATTTGGAGGATGTTATTCTGATGTCTATCATTGGAAGGATGCAATTGGTCCGAGGGATTCACGAAAAACGGTAAAAAACTTAGCTTGGAGCGATCCAAAATTATTTATAGAAGGTACTGGACCTGATATTGAGAATCAGTTTGGTACGGACGAATTCCTAACTTTTTGCGAAGAGGTTGGTGCCAAGCCTTACCTTAATGTTAATTATGGAACAGGAACTCCCGAGGAGGCTTCGGATTGGGTAGAATATTGTAATGGTTCAACTAATACCAAGTATGGTGCTTTAAGAGCGAAATATGGGAGAAAAGAACCATATAATGTCCGATTTTGGGGAATCGCCAACGAAATTTATGGTTTCTGGGAAAGGGGATATGAAAAAAAACCTGAAAATTATGCAAAAAAATACCTTGAATTCGCTAAAAAAATGAGAGAGAAAGATCCTAAAATTAAGCTTTTTGCTTGTGGTTGGGAAAATTCGAAATGGAATCAAACGTTATTAAAAAATATCGGAGAAGAATGGGTTGATTATTTAACAATACATCGATATTTTCCAAATCTTTTCGCTAGAGCTTCTGGAAAAAAACATCCAGATAATCCAAAATGTTATCATGCACTAATGGCGTCAGCACCCTTGATTGAGAATTATATTAACGACACTTGGGAAGATATTATTACAGCTTTGGGAAAAAACACTCATGTAAGGATTGCATTTGACGAGTGGGGTGTCTGGTATTTGTTTACAGATGTGATAAAATCCAATTATAACTTGCAGGATGGAATTTGGACAGCTTTGGTTTTAATGACCTTTCAAAAAATGTCAGATAAATGCCCTATGGCTAATTGGGCGCAACTTGTAAACACTATTGGGACAATTCAAACAGATCCTGATGGTTTGATTCTAACTCCGATTTATTTGGCATTTAAACTCTTTGTAGATCATACATACAATAATTTAATAGAAGGTTTGGACATAAAGTGCGAAACATTTGATTCTCGCAGATATGGACGTATCCCAAAGAGTGGGAATGTTCCATATATTGATTGTAATGCCACTATTAACGATAAAGGGGATAAACTTTCGATAATGATTATTAATAAGCACTTTACAGATGATTTAAATATCAATCTCGAAATAAAGAAATTTATCCCTTCCGAACAAGGAGAAATTATAGAATTAAATAGTCCATCTCCATTTGATTATAATACAATAGAGAATCGTACCAAAATTAAATTAGAACAAAAAGAATTTAAAAATATCAAACCGAAAATGGAGATCGAATTACCTGCACATTCAATTACGATTCAAAAATTAACTAAGAAATAACTTATTTATGCAAGTTTAGCTATAAATTAAAAATATTATCAACTAAAAAAATGAAGGTATAATAATGAAGAAAAAAGCAATTACATTAATCGTCATTGTTATGGGAGCTTTCGGACTAGGTTTTGGATATTATATCTTAAAACAACGAGAATCAATGAATCCAATATCTATATTACTTGTCAGTATATTAAAACCCCCTCCAAAAGAACATAGATGGACATGGGTATCAGGAAATGATACTATTGACGGGTGAGGTGTGTATGGCTCGAAGGGTGTAGCTAATGCTAGCAACGTTCCCGGAGCAAGGGAAAGAAGTATCTCTTGGATTGACTCGAACGATACCCTCTGGCTCTTCGGGGGGTATGGGTGGAACAATGGTAGTGGTGGCTTTCTTAATGACCTGTGGAAATACGACGGTGTGAACTGGATTTGGGTGTCAGGAAATTATTTGGAGAATCAGCTGGGAACCTATGGCATAAAGGGAATGCCTAATGCGAACAACGTTCCGGGAGACAGGGCGGAGAGTATCTCCTGGATAGACTCGAACGATACCCTCTGGCTATTTGGGGGGTATGGATATGACAATGTAACTGGACCAGACTATCTTAATGACTTGTGGAAATTCGACATTACGAGTGAATTGTGGACGTGGGTATCTGGATCTTATTCCCTAAATCAAAGTGGAACCTATGGCACGAAGGGAGTGCCTGATGCGAACAACGTTCCGGGAGGCAGGGCGGAGAGTGTCTCCTGGATAGACTCGAACGATACCCTATGGCTCTTCGGGGGATACGGGTTTGACAATGCAAGTTTAGGCGAGCTTAATGACCTGTGGAAATACGACAGTGTGAACTGGACATGGGAATCAGGATATAATACGAAAGAACATCAAGGAACCTATGGCACGAAGGGAGTGGCTGATGCTAACAACGTTCCGGGATCTAGGAAGGGAGCTGTCTCCGGGATAGACTCGGGAGGGAACTTCTGGCTCTTCGGGGGATTCGGAGGGGGCAGTACAGGTGTTGGTTGGCTTAATGACTTGTGGAAATACGATGGTGCGAACTGGACTTGGGTATCAGGAAATTTTTTGGTGGATCAATATGGAACTTATGGCACGAAGGGAGTGGCTGATGCTAACAACGTTCCAGGAGGCAGGTTCGGGAGTGTATCCGGGATAGATTCGGGCGGGAACTTCTGGCTCTTCGGAGGACAAGATAATAGTATAGTGATCTTAATGACCTATGGAAATATGACGGTGTGAACTGGATCTGGGTGTCAGGAAATATTACTAGAAACGCGACGGGAATATACGGTACGAAGGGAGTGGCTGATACGAACAACATTCCGGGAGCCAGGTTCAATAGTGTCTCCTGGATAGACTCGAGCTGGAACCTCTGGCTCTTCGGAGGACTCGGGTATGACAAAGCGAGTGGTCCAGACCATCTTAATGACTTGTGGAAATATAATCTCCTTTAAATAAAACCTTTTTTTTAATTTTTTTAGATTTTAACACTAGGTGAAAATTGGTAGGGATTCAAGTATTGGAAATTGAGGAATGGTAAAATTGATATTAACTATAAAAAGGCTAAACTTTCGATAAGAAATAATATGTGATAATACACTTTCAAAAGTATTTTATGCGTAAATAATCCATTAATAATTATGAAAAAGACACTATTGGGTCATACCGTTCTAATAGAACAGGATAAAAACGGGAAGTATATCGCTAATGTGCCCGATTATAAAGGTATATCAGCTCAAGGTGACAGTTTAGAAGAAGTTGTGAGGAAAATAAAGGAATCTATAGAAAAACAACTGCAGATAGATAGATCGAGAAAGGATTCTTTTTAATACCCCATTTCTTATAACATTTTATGGGATCTATAAGTAAATTTCATATTAATTCATATGAGTTTGGCGGTTTATTATGAAATATGTAGAATTAGGAAAAAATAAGGAAAAAGTATCTGCTATTGGTCTGGGAACTTGGCAATTTGGGACTAAAGGGTGGGGATATGGTAAAGAGTTTGATAAACTAACCGCGATTAACATAGTTAACCTTGCAATTGACAACGGAGTTAACTTAATAGATACAGCAGAGCTATATGGCGATGGGATTTCGGAAAAAATTATTGGTGAAGCAATAAAAAACAAGCGTGAGGAAGTATTTATTGCGACCAAAGTTGCCCCTTATAATACTGGATATCGAAGCTTAAAGAGGTCCTGTGACCGTAGTTTAACTAAATTAGGAATAAAAACTATTGATCTATATCAAATTCATTGGCCTAATCCTCTTTTAAGTACAAGACGCACCATCAAGGCGATGGATGAGCTTGTTGACGAGGGAAAAATCCGTTATATTGGTGTAAGTAATTTTTCAATCGGGAGATTAAAGAAAGTTCAAGAGCTGACAAGACATGAAATTGTATCTAATCAAGTAAGCTATAGCCTTGCCAATTTAAAAGTAGAAGAAAAACTTTTATCATATTCCAAAGAATCTGGAGTAAAAATTATAGCTTATTCTCCTCTGGCTCAAGGGTTGCTAACAGGAAAATATACACCCGAAACTCCTTTGAAATCTCTGGGAGTCCGAAGAATTAACAATCTTTTTAGCCCCCGTAATTTGAAGAAGGCAATGCCCTTGATTAATAAGTTAAAAGAAGTTGGAGAAAAATATAACCGATCTGCAGCACAAGTATCTTTAAATTATCTAATATCTGACGATTCTGTAATAGCGATTCCAGGAGCTAAAAATGAAACACAATTAATGTCCAATATTGGGGCTGCTGACTTCGAACTTGAAAGAAATGATATTGATGAATTAAGAAAAGTTGCAAAACAATTTGAACCCACTAGAATGGGTTCTCTTCAATGGATAGCAGGGATACAAAGTTAAATTTTTTTTATCATCATTAATTTTTTAAATCTTTTTTTATAATTTTGGAGATGTTTAAATTAAAAATGATTGAGATTGCAGAATTTCTTGCAAAACGAGCTACGTCTCGTTTTCCTGATAAAATTGCTATTATTGTTGTATATGGATCTGTGGCTTTAGGAACGGAACATGAGTATTCTGATATTGATATGTATGCTATTGTAGATAATGAAGCTGATACTGATCTACCATGGAATTTTATCTTTCAAAAGCAAACTGTCGAATTTTGGAAAATGGATTGGAACGTAGCAGAACAAATTGCTCTAGGAAATAAGGATACAAACCCTTGGGCTGTTTCAGCTTCTTTGTTTAATAATAATAAAATTCTTTATGCCCGATCTGAGTCAGATAGGGCACGTTTTAACTCTTTATCTAAAAAGATTAAACGTTCAGAAAGAGACAATATCGAACAAATAATGAACATCTTCAATAAGGGTTATTCAACTATTGAACGAATATGGATTGCTAAAAAGAATGACGATTTGACTTCGGCAAGATGGGCAGTTTGGAATCTAATAAATTACACAGTAGCATGTCTTTCACTTATAAATAATACTTTTTTTATGAAAAATTGGGGAAAAAATTTGCAAGAAGTGTTTAAACTTCCAATCTTACCCGAAAACTATTCGAATAATGTCGAAACTCTCAGCAAGTCATCAAATTTTGACGAAATGATGTCTATAATGAGAAAATTGATTTCTGATATCCGCAGATTAATTCTTGAAAAACAAAAGAAAATAAATATCTCGGTTATTAACCGAAAAAACACCTTTTGGAATAACTATATCGGTATTAAATCTTATATAAATAAAGTTCGCTCAGCGTGTCAGGAAAAAGACATTCTAACAGCAAGCTATGCTGCTACTGAACTTCAAATTGTTATTGCTGAACAAATTGCTATATTTGAAAAAAAAATTGCTATTGATGCATACAATTTTAATTCGTTTAAGGAAATAAAATCATATTATAATCAATTGAAATTTCCCGACCTAATGATAGGCATTTCAAAGGGAGATTTTCAACAAATAGAACAAGCTATAAATATCATTGATTCTCGTCTTGAGCAATATTATAGAATCCAAGATATTGATTTTATTGCATTTAAAGATTGGAACGAATTAGAAACTCATTTTAACCAATATTGAATACAATAGAAAATGTTCAGAAAATTAGAGAAATTATCTTCTAAAAAAGAAAGTGGGAAATAAAAATATTCTTATTTTTTCTTTTTTTATGTCAATCCCCACTATTATATATTCAATTTTCATTCCTTGCAATAGCAGAATTTCGAATTCTTAAAATCAAGCAACCATTTCCTATTCATTAATAAAGTTCTACCACATATAGCCCTAGGTGTGGAAATGGCAAAAAGTAAAGAGTCTTTTAAGCCTATATGATCACACTTTATTTTTAACGGAAAATAAGGAACTTCACTCACTCCAATTGCCGTCTGAACAGTCATTAAACCTCTAGGTTCTAATTTTATTGCACTAACAATTTCAGGAGTTAATCCTAATGTTCCAGAAAACCCTGTATCAACTTTAAAAAAACTTGAGAAATAATTTTCATTATCAATAGAAGAAATTTGAAGCTCAATCTCTGGATAAGGTGGGTCTTCCTTAAGTCCAAAATCCCAACATATCTTAGCCGAATTCATAGGTAATCCCTTTTTTTGGTTCACCAATATTTGTAATGAAGATTTCCGGATCATCTCCATTTTTAAAAATTCGCTGTGTTAATTGGATCAAATCAATATCATGATCCACAACCTCAAAATTTTTAATTGCAACATATTCATGTAAATATTTTTCCAAATTTAAATTATTAAGGATGATATCTTTCTCAATTTCTCTCTGAATCATAAATTCTATGATTTTCTTCCAATTTAATTTGTAAAGACGGGTCCTTTTATCCATATCATTTGGTAGAACTTCTAATATCCGCATTTTTGAGAGCTTATTGATTAAATTGCGCCCATAACTTTTCTTATAGTTGGTTCTTTGTATAAATTGTTGAAAAGTAAAAGGATTATTTCTAAATTGGTAAACTTGACTCATTTTAATCATTATTAAAATTATTTAACATTAATCATATAATATACATAAATTAACATATATAAAATTAGCTACCTTTATTTTAATTTTAAATTATATTTACTTCATTTTTACATTTCATAAAATCAAAATTTTTTTAAAACGAGAGGCATTCGTGACGTAAAGAATATTGTATTATGAGTTAAAACTTTTTTATCAATGATTAAATATGGTAATTAGTGTTGAATCTAAAGGCTATATATTAGTATTTTTTGCTGTTTTTATATGGTCTTTTGGGGAAATTTTAATCAAGCTGCTTCAAAATTCAGTAGGACCTTTTGCTTACCCTTTTTTACGGTTTTTTATTGGTAGCTTATTCTTATTTTCTGTTTTAGGCATAAAAAAAGATTTTTCAGGTATTAAAGATATAATGAAAAATCCAGTCTTGATTTTGTTAGCAAGCGTTTTAGGTTTAGGTATTTCTCATGTTTTATTTTTTATTGGGATAAGTAAGACCTTTGCCAATACTGGATCTTTAATTTTTACAACATATCCGATTTGGACTGCACTTTATTCCATAATTCTATTAAATGAGAGAACAAACTTAAAATTGAAGTTCATAGGAATGGGTATTGGGATATTTGGAATTGCTATTTTAATGTTGAGTTTTCAACCGACTGAATTTTTTAATATTGAACAATTTTTTAAAAATTATTCGCATTTATTGGGTAGTATTTTAGCGCTTATTGCCTCATTTTTTTGGTCCTTGTATGCTGTATTAGGAAAAAAAATTCAAAATAAATGTGAAGAAAATAAAGAAACATCCAACTATGATTTGAAATTCACTGCTCTTTCTTTTATAGTAACTAGTATCGCAATGCTCTTTCTATTAATATTTACTCCTGATTTTGAAGCTATTTTCCATTATGACTTAAACACTTGGATTTTAGTATTAATTCTAGGAGTAGTTTCATCAGGAGTGAGTTATTATCTATTTTTTATGGGAGTCAGGTATATTGAAGTAAGTAAAGGTATTTCCTTAGCGCTTTTAAAACCAATAATTGCAATATTTTTTGCCTTTGTTATATTAGGAGAAGATATTACTCTAATCTTATTATTTTCTCTAGGAATAGTTATTTTTTCACTCTATTTAATTAATAAAAATATATCAGAAAATGAAAAAGAATAGAAATGCAAAATTATTACGAAAATAGAGCAGAGGAATGAACTACCAGTTTATTAAGCTAGCAAATAAAGATGATGGTGAAGATATATTACAGGCTTAAAAATTAATTTTTTGACTTGAAAAAACATTCTAGTTGATGAAGGATAAAAATAGGCAAAATAGATATTTAAAAGAAGATGTCTAAAGTAATATTTTCTGAACTAATAATCTTATAACCACAATCTGGATATCTTATAAAACCAAATATTTATTAATTCACTTATATTACATTTTAACTATATCTATTTTTATTATAAAATTAAAAAACGGGATCATAATGGAAAAAAAAATTAAAGCAATAATCTTAATTGCAATAATTGCGGGAGCTGGCGTATCTGTTAGTTTAACTGCTGGAATTATTATGTCACAACAAGGAGCAATAGATCAAATATTGTTATTAATATCTACAATATCACCAAAAAAGACTGTAGATCATGCACCAACTTCGAACCATCCAGAAAATATCACAACAGCTGCCGGTGGAGTAGAAACGATCAACTGGACATTACATGATGATGTTGGTTCCGGGCAACATAAGGTCTTAGCGAACGATTCTAACGACAATTATTATGTCTGGGTAGACTGGACTAATTGGACTAATAATATGAATTTAGCAGTACCTATTAACCGCACTACTGGCGGGGTATTTAACTATACTATTGTGTTTAATGATAGTAATGGTCAATTTGGCACACCCGATACCGTGATAGTCACCATTTTAAATAATGCACCGACTTCGAACCATCCAGAAAATATTACAACAGCTGCCGGTGGAGTAGAAACGATCAACTGGACATTATATGATGATTTAGGTCCTGGGAAATATAGAGTCTGGGCGAACGATTCTAACGACAATTACTACGTCTGGCAAGACTGGACTGATTGGACTAATAATACTAATTTAGCAGTACTGATTAACCGCACTGGCATTAGTCTTGGAGAGGTATATAACTACACTATCGAATTTTATGACAATAATGATCAATTCGGTTTCCCTGATTCCGTAATGGTTACCATCCAAGAAATGTGGTCATGGATGTCGGGAAATAACACAACAAATAAGGTAGGGATCTACGGCATGAAAGGCGTGCCTGCTGAGGGAAACATCCCAGGAACAAGGGATTCGAGCATCTCCTGGATAGACTCCGATGATAATCTCTGGCTCTTCGGGGGATATGGACGTGCCAGTGCAGGTGGTGAGGGCTTTCTTAACGACCTGTGGATGTTCAATCGTACGAGTGAATTGTGGATGTGGGTGTTGGGAAGTAATTTAACATATCAGAGAGGAACCTACGGCACGCAGGGGCTGCCCGCTGCGGGAAATATTCCCGGAGCAAGGTATTTTAGCATCTCCTGGACGGATTATGATAACAATCTATGGCTTTTCGGGGGTGCTGGATATGACAGTATTAGCTATGGCAATCTTAATGACCTTTGGATGTTCAACATTTCGAGTGGATTGTGGACGTGGATGTCGGGAAATGACACTATAAATCAGAACGGGACCTACGGTAGATCGG
>JABXJV010000528.1 GCA_013375355.1 Candidatus Helarchaeota archaeon | reverse complement strand
TTACAATCATGATTTAATAAAAAATTTGATAAAATATATGTAGAAAATAATTCTCCAAAAGATATTACAAATTTAGATTTATAGGATGAAATTCCAAATTCTTTAATATCATCTAATTTTTCCTTAATTTTCTCTAAATTATCCTGAAGAAATTCATCCAATAAATGAACTTGATATTCAGAGAAAATAGAATGAATAATTTGATTATGTTTATTTTTAATAGATTGTAAAATTGAACTGACGTCTTCATGTCTTTCAGACTTTAATGTAGATTCTTCTAAGAGTTCAGTAATTTCTGGGAGAGCTGGAATTACAAATGCTAATTTTGAATCTTTATATTGATTAATAATTTCTAATATTTTGTTATATGCATTTATATCTGTCAAGCAATTTCTTCCAAATCTCATAATAATTAAATTCATTCTAGTTTGCTCCTTTTTATCAAAACTTAAATTAATTACTCTTTAAATAATATGAATTCAATATTTAAAAATTTATAATAAATAGACTTAGGCAAAGAATGTGCTATTGTGGAATAAATAATTGTATATTTAATCTTTTAAAAAAAAATGCCTTAGACTCCAATAATTTTAATTGCTTTACTCAAACAGTACACTTCACATACATCACAAGATGTCCTGGGAGGTTTTACTCTTCTGCATTCGTCAAGGTTAATTATCTTTAATTTGCCGTCTACTACTTTATATAATATTTCTTTATCAGTAAGGGGTCCTCCTTCTGCACATTCCCTACACAATCTAACATTGACAGGGCATGAAGTTACACAATTGCCACAACCAGTACAAAGATCTTGGTCTAAAGTAACACCAGAGGGATGTACTTTTTGGATTTTACTGAAGATTTCCTTTAATTTTTCCCCTCCTTTTTGGTATTTTGGCTCTTCCAGTAAAGGACACTCTTCAACTGTTCTTTCTTGATTTAAAAGCTTTGTAGCAAATGCCATACACGTTGATTCACCGCATTTTTTACAATTGGTCTTGGGGAGTAACTTATATATCGTAAACGCGCTTAACTTCGTCATTTTATCTCTAATAATACAATCTACTTTATTTATTTAAAATAAGTCATAATGTTTCTAAATTAAAGGAGTATATTTAGATGTTACTCATGAAACTAGAGGGAAAATTTCGAAAGAATACATTATTTCTTTAAGGATTGAACGAGAAACAAGTTATTTAAAATAAAAAACCTCTTCATTAATTTATTTAAGAATATAATTCTATTAAATTTGTATTTAATTTTCTCTCAAAGACCAAAATTGAAGCTTAATTCCAAACATTTTAATAATTTCTTTAATTATTGTTCCTAGCTATGACTCACTATTTTGGAGAAATTCCGGAAAGCTTACGGACAAAAATTTTTTATCCGTTAGGAAAAAATTTATGGAAATTATTTAAAGAGTTCGGATACGAGAAAATCCTTAAATTTCAAGCTAAATCTGAAGAAATTGTTTATGAAGAGCTTCATGAAAGGTTAAATACTACTTTAATAACTGCAAAACATGTTTTAGAGAAAAGAGTTTCACATCCCGAACAAATTCTAACTTATCTTTTATTTCCTCCGGTTGCTTCAATTCGTACAGATCTCCAACAAGGTACAATGAAATTGTTATATGGAGATAGTGTTGATCTCTCATTCATTGTTATGCGTGACGAAACTCAAGATATTTTTTTCATTTTAAGCGGTCATTGCGAAGATGGAATCCCAGTCGATTGGTGGATGGCAGCAGGAGACGATGAATTGTTAGACCGGAGACATTCTAAAATTGGTTTAAAATTAAAGGAAATACCAAAACAAAAAAATTTTCTCCAATGTGGTTTAAGATGCTTAGAGGTATTAACCGATGTGAGAAATGAACGAACACCTCAATGGGCTACATCCTCATCTCATGTAAGTCCTGTTTGGACGTCAGGATTATGGAATACTTTATTAGAGAGAAGTGGACATGAAGTTCATGCTGCACTATATGATGGATGTGTAGCAGACAAAGTGTTTGATGAACCATGGTTCGCTTACATTCCTTGGCCCATCATGATTAAAACTTTGCTTATGATGAAACGGAAAGATTGGGTCTTACGATTAACAGGATTGATGTATAGACACTATCTTCATTGGCAAGGCTTAGAAGATTTGGCAATTAACTGGTTAAAGGAAAACAATTCTGAAATTTATTCATTTAATTTGAAAATTTGGGATGAAGGACTTCCATTTCCAATACAAACACTCAATTCAAGTCCTCCAAATTTAAAAGATCCAAAAGTCTGTAGGAGACAATTATTTGATTGGTATTATCCATATCCAGAGATATCAATAAAACCAGAACATCTGGGAATGAATATTGAGGAAGTCCTTAAAGGTGTTTTTCTAAATGTAACCCATGAAACACAAGCTACTGAAATCATAAATTCATCGCATATTATTTCTACTGGAACTGGATTGGATACAAAAATAATTTGAAAAAATCTAGGAATTGAAAAATTTTTATTAAAAGAATTTATCTCAATGTATAATACTACTTAAAATTGAGACTGAAAATTAATGATAAAAGCTGGCTACACTGGAAAATTAATAGAAATAAACCTAACCACCAAAAAATCGAAAGAAAGATATATCCAAGAAGATTTTTCGTTAAGATATATAGGTGGTCGAGGTTTCGGAGCGAGATTAGTTTGGGATCTCACCGATAATAAAACTCAACCATATAGCCCAGATAATATTATATGTATAGCAGCAGGACCTCTTACTGGTTTGTTAGCACCTGGTTCTAGTAAAACTGCAGTAGTTTCACTATCTCCAGCTACAAATATTTATGGGGATTCAAATATTGGGTCACGTATTGGATTTGAGTTAAAAAAAGCTGGTTATGATATTTTATTATTAAAAGGAAAAGCGAATAAACCTATTATAGTTATGTTAAAGGATGCTGATATTGAATTCCAGAACGCAGAAGGCTATTGGGGCATGGGTGCTAGAGAATCCGAAGCAGAAATTAAAAAAGATTTAAAAGATATTCATTGGTCAGTAGCAACAATAGGTTCTGCAGGAGAAAATTTGGTGAATTTTGCAGTAATTCAATCTGAAAATCGTGTAGCCGGCAGAACAGGTATGGGAGCAATATTAGGGTCAAAAAATGTCAAAGCTATAACAATTAAAGGTACTAAATCGGTCAAAGTAGCAAATCCTGATAAACTAATAGAGACTTTTCAAAGAGCAAATGACTATTTAAAATCACATCCAATTGCAGATGTATATGCAAAATTTGGAACTTTTGGACTATTAGAAGGTGTTAATGACCGTGGCATTCTACCTGTTCATAATTTTCAAGATGCAATTTTTGAAGATGTTAATAAATTAGGTATGGATAAATTTGATGAAAAGTTTCCAAATACGAAAAGTCAAACCTGTCTCTATTGCCCTGTTTCGTGTGAAGGAGTCTTAAAAAAAAGCAATCAATTGATGTTGAGGCCCCAATATGAAACTTTAGTTATGTTTGGACCAAATTTAGGAATTTCTGATTTAGATAATGTTATAGAATCAAATCATTTCTGTAATGAATACGGTCTTGATACTATCAGTAGCGGTAATATAATTGGGTTAGTAATGGAATTATTTCAAAGAAAAATTTTAACTCAAAAAGATTTAAATGGAATTGAATGTAATTTTGGAGATTGCGCCGCAGTACATAAATTATTAGAAATTATAACAAAACGTGAGGGTATTGGCAACATTTTAGCAGATGGGATAAAAGCAATCATTAAAAAATGGCCAGCAAGCGAACGTTATGCCTTACATAGTAAAGGTTTAGAGCAATCTGGATACGATACACGTGCACTGAAAGCAATGACTCTTGCCTATGCCACATCAGATATAGGTGCACATCATAATCGAGCTTGGACGGCTTATCATGAATTGACTAAAAAACGAACTAATAAAGAATTAGCAGAATTAGTAATGTTTCACCAACACATACGTCCTTTAATGGATTGTCTTGGAGTCTGCAGATTTCCATGGATCGAATTTGATATAAATATCGAGTTATACGGAGATTTTTATAAATATGGAACAGGCGTGAATTTTAATATTAAAGATTTGATACACAGATCTGAGGGAATATATAATTTAACTAGAGCTATTAATGTCCGCAGAGGAATTTCACGTAAAGATGATCAGCCACCTCAACGAGTTTATGAAGATCCAATTCCAAAAGGTCCTTTTAAAGGAAAAAAAATCGATAAAAATGAATTTCAGAAATTACTTGATATTTATTATAATCTACGTGGCTGGGATAGTAAAGGTATCCCTACTTTTGACACACTGAAAAAATTTGGATTGGAGGACATAGCTAAAGAAATTTATAATAAAGAATTGAAATAACAATTCCATAAAGAAGAAAATTAGATTTTAAAAGTCTAAAATTAGCTCATGGGGCCCTTTAATCCCCCTCTCTTGCTTGTACGTTGCCCTCCTCCATATCTTAATTTTTGAGTCTTTTTATCTTTCTTTGATTTCTTTTTATATTCTTTATAATGTACCTTACACAAAAAAGCTCTTGGCATTCTTTTTTCCGTTTTTAACTCTAAATAATTACTGATTTGTGATAAAGAAATTGATCTAATTGCATCATTTTCACATAATTTTACACTGCATTTTCTTCCTTTCGTAATTCTGCCCATTTAATGTTCTCCATTTATTATGCATAAAAAGTTAGTAGTCTTATATCTTGTTTAATATTGATAAGTATTTAATAAATCACTTGGTTCTTTTCCACAAGCCGGGCAGTTTTCATCAGCTTTAATTCTAATTTTTTGAAATGACATGGTTAACAAGTCGAATATTAATAAAAAATTAGTAAGTAGACCATCTCTAAGTCCAATAATATATTTAATAGCTTCCATTGCTTGAATAGTCCCAGCAAATCCAGGTGTAGCTCCTACAACAGGTAATGGGGAATCTGTTTTGGGCGGGGGAGAATGGAAGACGCATCGGTAACATGCCGATTTAAATGGAATAACAGTCATTAGTTGCCCCTCGAATCCGCGAACTCCTCCAATACTAAATGGTTTTTTTTTCTTAAGGCACGCATCATTCACGAGAAATTTTGCCCCGAAATTATCAGAACAGTCCACAATAAAATCATAATTTTCAATAATAGATAAAGCATTTTTAGTAGTTAATTTTTCATTTATAAGCTTTAATTTTACATTAGGATTTAACCTTGATAATTTCTGAAAGGCGGAGTCAGTTTTATTTTTTCCAATAGTTTCTGTTGAATGGATGATTTGTCGTTGTAGATTAGATAGTTCGACAACATCCATATCAATCAGACCAAGTCTGCCTACACCAGCTGCGGTTAGATAATAAGCGACTGGACTACCGAGACCACCCAACCCCATTATTAAAATTGAAGAAGATTTAAGTTTTTCTTGTCCTTCTTCTCCTATTTCCATGGCAATTATTTGGCGATTATATCTTTTTATTTCTTTTTCACTTAATTTCAATAGTTTTGCCCCTAATTATTAAATAATTCACAAAAAATAGAATATTAATTTATTTTAAAATCTTTTACTTGATTCAAAAATAAAAAATAAATGAGGTTTAAGCTTCTTACTTATATTTAAATGGAGATTGTAATTGCTCTCCTTGGACAAGCATCTAAACAATTTTTACAAAATACACATTTTTCTTCTTCGTAGATAAGAGAAAAAGTCTCAGGATCTAGCCTTAAAGCATCAACATAACATAAACCAACGCAACCACCACATTCTATACATAAATTCTTATCAAGGACGACATGACGTTTGCTTAGGACTTGAAATCCTCTATCTTTTAGTATCTTCGTGATTTCATTTACTTTATCATCAGGAACGGAAATAATGCCGTCACCGCCTTCAGCGTCAATATTTATTGAAATAAAATTGATTGGAATTCCAGTTTCAAGAATTATATTAGCTAACATCGGTTTATAAGCAATATCTAAAGGAAATAATAAAAATAAGTCCATAATCATATCCTCCTTTTTCTTCCTAATAATTTTGTTAAGCCTTCAGCTGTAACCATGCCTAAAACTCGTTTTTTAGCATCAACGACAGGTAATGCTGAAATATCATGGGTTTCGAGTTTTCGTGCAGCTGCAGCAGCCGGTTCATCTAATGCTGTAACAACCACTTTGCGTGTAATTATATCGGCTAAAGTTAGATTTTTTTGGGCGACAGCTTTGGTAATATCAAAGGAAGTCACAATTCCAATTAATTTATTATCATTATCGACAACAATTATATGGTTAATATTTTGATCTATGATTTTTGCAGCTACTGTTTCGATAGAATCATTAATTTTACAAAGTGCTGCTTGTCCCATTATTGACCTTACAAAGGGAATTTCTTTGGTTATTTTCATTGGCTTAAATACTGTGTTCGTTGGTAAATTCTCAATTGGTGTACTGAGATAAAATTTTCCTTCTTCAATCCAACTTTTCAATATTTCTGCAATTCGTTTAGATTTTTTCAAACCTGTTAATGGTGCTGTTTTTATAGTTTTATTACTTAAATCTATTTTTCCTGATTTTAACTCTTCGTAATTTGTTTCCTTTAACGATGGACGATCTCTTCTAGGAACACCATAATCGATAACAGAGGTTTTAAGTTCCTTATCACTTATCGAAGTTTTCTTTGCCAAACCTTCATT
>JABXJV010000527.1 GCA_013375355.1 Candidatus Helarchaeota archaeon | reverse complement strand
TTACGAGATATCCGTTAGGTGTTTCAAAAATATCAAGGGCAACTGCACCTCCTCCAACAGCCTTTGCCCCCCGAACAGAAATTTCATTCAACTCATCCGTGACCGGACAGTTAGAGGCAATCCCTCCCCTTGCTGTATTTGTTATCCAGTGCGGAGAAGTTCGATATATAGCACAAATGGTTTCGTCCCCGACAACAAAGCTCCTTATATCCACGCCGTTTTTATGGATATACTCCTGAATGTAAAAAACGGAATGATGATACGTCCCGAGGATAGTCTTATGCTCCAGGACGGTTTCAGCAGCATCTCTATCATTAATTTTTCCTATAAGCCTACCCCAGGAACCGACAGCAGGTTTAAGCACAACTGGATATCCAATCTCTTCAATTGCCTTGAGTGCACTCTCTGGAGTATATGCAATTTTCGTTTTCGGTATCGGAACACTATGCATAGAGAGGGCGGCTGTTGTCAAAAGTTTATTACCACATATATTTGCAACTTCAAAACTATTTATTGTCTTTATTCCCCAATCATTCATCATTTTTAATGTGTATAAGGCACGTGAATGATTGATGCACCGCTCTAAAACTGCGTCATAATATTCCATCTTATTACCATAATCAAGAATCATCTCCCGAACATCTATCTTTTCGAAGTCAATTCCCCTCTTTTTTAATTCATCAAAAAGTAGTTTTTCTTCTTTCCTTATTATCGAACACAAAACACCGATTTTCATTTTACCCTACTAAATTTAGTATTTCAATTAGAAAGTTAAATAAAAAACCCGCCAATCAATTATAAAATCTTATGTCTGGCGGGTTGAAGCAGTTTTTATACAAATATATAAAAACATACCTCTCTCAGCCAGTTCCACTACGCCTGAACCTCTTGAAGAAAATATAAATTTTTAATGACTTATATTTATTATTCATAGTTATCCTAATTATATTTTATTAATATAATATATTTAAAATTTTTTGTCAATAAAAAATTTTTCGCTCTTTATATTTTAAATCTGGAACGCATTTTCTATATGAACAATCTTTTCTTTATTATCTTTTCCTAATGTAATACCAATTACATCAAACCTGCAGTTAACATCAGTAATTTCCTTTTCGCTCAAATAAAAATTTGCCATTTTGATTAACTGATTCTGTTTTTTAAAATCGACCCAAGTTTCTGGTTCACTGAAATCTGCACAAGATTTAGTTTTCACTTCAACAAATACGAGGCAATCCCCATCCACTGCGATTATGTCTATTTCACCATATCTATTTTTATAATTTTTTTCTCTAATCTTAAAACCACTTTTTTTCAAAAATTTCTCAGCAATCTTTTCGCCTGTATTCCCAAGTATTTTTCTATGGTCTTTTTTTGGCTTTTTATTCATTCAATAATCATTATTTTTTATAATTCAAGACTTGAAAAATTCTAATTAAATACCGTAGAATAACGTTTAATTTCTCTTTATTACATTAGATGAATAATCTTTACAAAGTTACAGTCAGTCCAGTTCCAATCTGCCAATTATAATCGAC
>JABXJV010000526.1 GCA_013375355.1 Candidatus Helarchaeota archaeon | reverse complement strand
GTGCTCTTCCGATCCAGTGACTACCACACCCGAACCAGTGACTACTACACCTGAACCAGTGACTACTACACCTGAACCAGTTACAACCACACCCTCAGTTTCAGCAACAACTCAACCTCAGATTGAAAAATTTGAGCAAGTGGCGAAAAATAATCTCGATGGACTTATGATATTAACAATAAAATCAGATTATCAAGCTCTAAATGATAAACTTTCAACAGTAAATAAAATCGAATTTGATAATGAAAAAGAAACAGCTTTGAGACTTATTAAAATATTGATTAAGAAAAGTGAATTTGAAGGACTTGATGAAAACTCCAAATATATTATTATTCAAGCACGTATTTCTTTAAATTATCTTCTATCGAACTATTTTATCGAATCATCTCAAAATTCTCAAGCGGCAGAACATTTTTTAGGGATTGCTCGCGATATGTGGCTCTTAGATCAGCCAATAGATAATATAATAGAGTATTTTATAATGGCTTCGTCTCTCTCTCTTACTTATAATAATCAATTAATAAAAAAGTTTTTTGAAACTCAAGATGGGTTCTTTAAATGGTTAAGTGAGCAAGGAGATGTTCGATTTAGATTAATAAGAAACTTATTCAGGGTAAATTCAAACCAAGATCGTAGTTTATTAAATGATGTGGTTGAACGCTTCAGAAATAATCGTGTGAGATTTTCTGAGAATTTACAATATTATTTAGAAATGGCCATAGATAGAGTTAAGTCAGTTTTAAATAGATTAAGATTTTAATTTACTTTTTTTTTAGCCTTTTTATATATATGGTTGAATTTCTTATGCCATACTCAAAAGAGAAACTATTACAATTTACCCTTAACAATTATCCAGCTAAATTTTGCTTTGTTTCATATGATTTATTGAAAATGCCCGAAAAGTGCCATATTGTTGGTGAAAGTGGTATCAAATCAATTTTTATTTTCAAATTCCTAGAATATTACGTTTTTTATGGCTCAAATTGTTTCAATTACTTTAACGATATTCCTCATGAAGCAGGTTTAGTAAGAGTTGCATTTGATCAAGAAAATTTATCTAACATACAAAAACACTTTCAAGGATTTAGAATCACTGATATATCAGGAGAAGGGCAATTTAATTACTTTCTAAATATGTTTTGTAATAAATCTCAACTCATAAGAGATTTGAAAATTTTAATTGAAGGTGTACGTGAAATTACATTAGAAGATTGGACGAATAATGCTCCAATAGAGATTAAAACCTTTTTAGAACAATCAACTATCTGTTATGGTTTGGTCCAAGATGGTAAATTAGTTTCTTGTGCCCCTTCACCAGAATTATATCTTGGAGAAAATGCACCAAAGTTCGCAATTATTAGAGGTGTGTGGACAGATCCAAACTTTAGAAGGAAGGGATTGGCTACTTCATCAATGAAGAAATTATGTTTAAAATTATTTGATGAAGTTAAAGTAGAAAATATTTATTTGTGGGTAGAGGAACGGAATCCGACTGCGATTAATATTTATAAAAAGCTCGGTTTCCGAGTAGCTGGAAAATGGTGGGGAAGTCAGTGTTATTTCCGATAAATATTTTCATTCTATAGAGATTGGATATTTACCATGTTTATTTACAGTCTTTAGAATAGTTGTAACGGCATCTAATTCATGCAAAGCGGATGGAAAATCCTCTGAAACACCCATGATAAAATTATCACCAGGAGCAATGCTTTTGAGTATTTCTAAGGTCCTTTGTTTGACTGCTTTTTTACCATAAAGAGAAACAGTCTCAGGAAAATTACACCAAATTATTTTATCTTTCCACTTCTTCTTTGCTTCTTTAAGTGGTAGATCTCCCATTGGAGGTGGTGTGAATGATTCAATTGCATCGATTTTTGTTTTTGGAATTAAATCGGATATATTAGATAATAAACCATCCATATGAACAATATATTTCTTATCTTGTTTATGAAGAATATCAGCTGCTTCGTTATAAAAGGGTAAGCTATAATTTTCAAAAATTTTTGGAGTGGTTATTTGTCCATTTACATTATCCACTGCCCAAACTAGTTCTGCTGGAGACTCTGCTGCAATTTTATAGGCTTCTAGTTCTTTTTTATAAATTAGCTTATAAAGCTCTTCAAATTCTTTTCTATGAGTATAATAGTCTAAAGAGAATGTTCGATATCCCATCAATTGAATCATTGCTTGGATGGGTGATTTAGGCATAGAAGCAGGGACTACGCCATAATTTCCTGCCATCATTTGAATCATCTTTAATTGATCATATTCTGGCGTGTATTCGGTCTCTTCAATTAAGTATTTAATAACTTCATAGTCCGGCAGATCTTTAATTATATATCCATCTTCACCAAACCAGGGGATATCTAATAAAGTTAGACTCTTCCAGTGAGTTTTTACTGATAGGCACCCTTTAGGAGTAGATATAGTACCATATACATCATGAGGTTCTCGCATAGAACTTAAAATATCCACAGGCGACCAAGAGGAGGTGTCAGCATAATCATGGGTCAATTCCATCTTAACTTTGGGGCATTTAACTTTATAGATAGGTGCTAAAAATGTTAAATTCAACCCAAGACCCTTATCTAATAATTTTCGCCATGGTTCCGAAAAAGCTAATCCAGCAAGGGTGATTTCGTGAGGATAAGTTGTGAACGGTATTATATCTGGATGTTCGTGGTTTAGAACTGCCATAATCCTCTCTTTAGCGGTCATTTCTTTAGAGTTCATATTTCATCCATCCATCTTTTACAGATTTTTACACCTTCAATAACATCTTTTGCATAATCATCAGCCCCAATCATATCTGCAAACTTTTTTGTAATAGGGGCACCTCCAATAATAATTTTAACTTGATTTCTGAGCCCAGCTTCCTTAAGAGCTTCTATTACTTTTTCCATTTCGGGCATAGTAAATGTAGTTAAAGCAGACATCCCTACAATAAATGGTTTTTCTGCACGAATTATTTCAACAAATTTCTCTTTCGGGGCATCATTTCCTAAATCGATCACTTCGAAACCGTCAGCTTCTAAGTAAATCTTCAAGAGGTTCTTACCTATATCGTGTAGATCACCATGGACAGTGCCAACAATTACCTTACCAATTTTAATAATATCAGTTTTTTTCATATGAGGCTCGAGAATTTTCATCGCCCTCTTTACGCTTTCTCCGACAACTATAAGTTCGGGTATAAAATACTCTTTTGCCTCAAATTTTTCTCCTACTATAGCTAAACCTTTAACTAAACCATTTGTAATTATCTTTGTTGGTAAGATTCCTTTATTTAAAGCTTCTTCACATAATTTTGGAACATTTTGAATATCCAAATTTGCAATTGAATTGATAATTTTGTTTAAAATATCAGTTTCAGACATATACATGCAACTTAAAGATTGTATTTGGAATTTTTATTAAACTTGGTGAATAATTCTTTATAAATTTCTGTCCAAGAAATTACTCTATAAAAAGAGATTTATCAAAAAAAAAGAATATTAAGATTTAATTTTCTTTGCAATTTCTCTTCCATATTCTACGCATTTATCTAATTCTTCAGGATCAGGGATGAACTGATATTTTATTGGTTCCATGATTTCTGGAATTCTAGCTTCTTTAAGTTCTTCAATGATTGCTTCTTGACCTCCCTTTGGACTCCATCCATACGATCCAAATGCACCTGCAATTTTAGTAGGAGGTCTTAGTCCCTTTAGATATGTCAAAAATCCACCAACGGATGGGAACATTCCATTATTTAGAGTTGGAGTTCCAATAACTAGACCTCTTGAATCTAATACTTCCTTAATAATATCACTATTATCAGTTGAAGTTAAGTTGTAGATTCTTGCATCTACTCCTTCTTGGCGTATTCCTTCTAAAATAGCGTAAGCCATTTTTTCAGTGCTGTGCCACATAGAATCATAAATAACTAATGCTTTTTCTTCAGTTTGTCTACTAGCCCAATAAACGTATTTTTCAAGTATTTTACCTATATGACTGCGCCAAATTACTCCATGAGAGGGACAAATCATCTTAATGTCCAATTTAAGTTCCTGTGTGACTTTTTCCAATACTTTCTTAATAATTAAAGAAAGATGCATGACAATATTTGCGTAATATTTCTTTGCTTCATCCAAAATTTTTGCCAAATCATTCTCATCATCGAAGATTTTGGAACGAGCTATATGTTGTCCAAAAGCATCATTTGAAAAGAGAATATTATCAGGAGTACAATAAGTCACCATGGAGTCGGGCCAATGTACCATCGGTACTGGAACAAATGTAAGTGTTCTTTTCCCTAAATTTATAGTATCTCCTTCTTTTACTGTTTGAATATCCCAATCTTTTTTATAAGTTCTTAGAAATCCGTCTTTCCCTCTTTCTGAGGTCACAATTTGTGCATTTGGGACTAATTCTTTCATTACAGGTAGACTTTGAGAATGGTCCCCCTCTAAGTGATTGCAAATGAAATAATCAATTTTCTTGGGATCAATAACTTCCTTAATATTTTTAATCTGCTCATTAGTAAAAGGCCCCTTTACCATATCTATTAAGGCTATTTTGTCATCAATTATTAAATAAGAATTATATGAAGATCCTCTATGTGTACTGTAACCGTGAAAATTTCTTAAATCCCAATCTATGACACCAACATAGTAAATATTATCCTTAATTTCTATCTTCATTATTGTTTCCTCCGAATTTGTTTAATTTTAATTTAATATAGAAAATAGATTTTTAATGATTTGCAAATTATAAGATATTATTTTTTTTGTAAGAAAAGAAAGTCATGCTTCTGCATTGATTTCATTGAGAGTTTTTACTTTTGGAGCAAATTTTGCGGAATTTTTTTCTAGTTCGTCAAAAATTGCAGCACGAATTAAATAACCTGCTATGTGTAAGTTTGTATCTTCTAATACAGGATCGACAACCATAGACGCACTACAAGGAAAACTGTGATGCGCTTTACTAATTATTTCTGCGCCTTCCTCATTTAACTCATCAATTGTTTTACCAGTAACTTGTCTGCAAACATAAAAAGTAGAACCACAAGGAGCAGTTCTTTCAACTTTATATGAAATAACCTTATCATTATCGAGGTTTAACCTTACTTTTGGTTTTCCAATTTTAAAATATTCTATAAATTTATCAATTGTTGGTTGGCCACTTGGTTCAAGAGCACAAGCAGGCCTTGGAAAGGCGACTTCAATTCCCCTCTCTTTACATTCTTTGGTTATGGATTTTTCTAACCCTAATCTAACCCATTGCCCATCTTCAACAGGTATTATTAAAGCCTTGATATTATTTTCTTCGGCAAATTCAGGTAAAGCCGAAAGTAAGTCCGGATGAATGCCAACTACAATTAAAACATCAATTCCTGATGGAAAATTTTTTGGTAAATAATCTTCTGGATTTTCAATAAAGGTGGGGAGAGCTGCGTCATCGATTTTTTCCAAACCATAAATATTAACAGCGAATGAAGGGTAGTTTCCCCTACATATTTCTCTCTCACAATTAAGTTCGCAAACTTCACAAAATTCTTTTATATTGATTAAATTTCCAGTAACTCTCTCTCCGAACTCGTCTGTGTATAAAACGAATACCTTCATTGCCATCAAATTAAATATTATAACGCTGTTATATAAAGGTTTTGGTTTAGGATGAGATAAAATCTTTAATTTAGTTGGATTATGAATAATATGTATAAATTTAGTCTAATTATTTTAAAAAAGAAAATAAGTTTAAGGCAAGATTACCGCATCAACAAATAATTCGTATTCTTCATCCTCGTCTAGATCATGTATTCTGACTTTATCTACAGTTTTTGTTCCAGAAACTTCTAATAATGCGGATTTGTTTAGCACTTTCACATCAGATCTTTTTAGTTTTGATTTTAACTCTCTTTCTGCTAGAATTACTTTTAAAGGAGTTATGAATATAACACGACCTGTCACATTTGTTAGATCTATAGCTAGTTTGATACTTTTTTCACCATTCTCAACAATGAGTACCCTTTTATTTTGAAATTCATCAAGGTTGTCATATTTTCTATATACCCCTTTATCTATAAATTCATTTAATCCGATTATATCTGTGGGTTGACTTACCACGCAAGTACCAGTAGCAGGTACAATAGCTTCTATTTTCGTTCCGGACCTATAATTTTTTATAGCCTCATGGAGAGCATCAGCAGCTAAATTTGAGCAATGCATTTTAATGGGGGGCAAACCATCCAGTTCTTCTGCTACATCTTGTCTGGTAATTTTCAGAGCTTCTTCTAAGGTTTTACCTCTGGCCAATTCTGTTACCATACTAGAAGTTGCTATTGCACTCCCACAGCCAAATGTCTTAAATTTAATATCAATTATTTTGTCATCTTTGACTTTAATGTAAATATCCATCAAATCCCCACAAACAGGATTACCAACTCTACCTACTGCGACGTCATCTCCTTCTAATGTGCCTACATTACGAGGATTTCTAAAATGATCTAAAACTTTTTTTGAATATTGAGTAGATTTCATAATTTAATCAACCTCCTTTTCTGCCAAGGGTGATAACTTTCTTAATCTTTCAACTATATTTGGTAAAACTTCAATTAATTTATCAATATCCTCCCTATTAGTCCACCTCCCCATAGTAACTTCTAATGACCCATGTGCTTCCTCATGAGTTAGGCCTGTAGCTATTAAAGTATGAGAGGGTTCTAACGTTTTTGAAGTACATGCTGACCCAGAAGCAATTGAAATCCCTTCATCTTTTAAAGATAATAATAAAGATTCTCCCTCTATGTAATCAAATCTAAAATGAGCATTATTTGGCAGGCGAATTTTAGGATGTCCATTTAAATGAGATTTAGGAATTTTTTCTAAAATATTTTTAATCAAAATATCTCTTAATTCACCCAACCTTTTACTTTCTAATTCCATATTTTCTTGAGCAAGTTCAGCAGCTTTTGCCATTCCTACTATAGATGCGATATCCTCCGTTCCAGATCTTATACCTCTTTCTTGACCTCCTCCTATTATTAATGGGTTTACGTAAATACCTTTTTTTATATATAAGACACCTAAACCCCTTGGTCCATATATGTCATTTGAAGAGATTGTCATCAAATCAATTTGATCCTTAACAACATCAATCGGAATTTGGCCCTCTGCTGAAACAGCATCCGTATGAAAAGCTATTTTATGTTCTTTTGCGAAATTTCCTATATCAGCAACCGGATGAATTGTCCCAATTTCATTATTTGCATATTGAATCGAAATTAAAATTGTATCATCCCTGATTTTTTCTTTAAGTTTATCTAATCTGACAACACCATAGAAGTCTACAGGGACTTTTGAAACTTCAAATCCATTTCTTTGTAAATATTTTGCAATATTATGAATAGAGATATGTTCGATTTCGGATATTATTATATGCTTTCCTTTTTTCCTATTCCTCATTGCATAACCAATAATTGCGAGATTATTTGACTCGGTCGCACCTGATGTGAAAATTATTTCATTATCTTTTTCAGCATTTATGAATTTAGCAATTTTTTTTCTACTCTCTGCTAGAGCTTTGGTGGCAATATCCCCATCTGAATGTAAGGAGGAGGCATTCGCAAACTTTCCCTGGAAATAGGGTTTCATAGCCTCGAATACCTCTCCATCAACAGGTTTCGATGCTTGATAATCTAAATATGTTGTCATTACCCAGTTACCTCTAAGGTTACTATTGTATAATTATTATAATTTAGTTTTTTAATAAATTAGTTTTAAAAAATAAAAATATAGATATGTTAAAACCACATTACTCCATCAGATTCTAAAACTAGATCATTTAATGTTGCAGCACCGACGATTTTAACACCTGGAATTAATTCAACTTTATCCCAACCAAGCATTCTCTTTGAAGCTTCACATACAAAGATTTCAATTCCCATTTCTAAGGATTTGTCTATCATTTCTTTTATAGATGGAAAATTACCTAATTTTATCCTCTCAGCTTCTCCTGGTTTTAGGATTCTTAACGCAGTCCCTAAATAATATATTTTTGGTTCAATATCCATAGCTTTTGCAGTTTGTGCTAATACTAAAGGAGAATATTGCCGTTCAGGATCATGAATGGTTTGAACATATAATAATTTTTTATGATGTGGCATATTTTTAACTCCTATTCCTTTTTTCTGAAATAGAAAATTAATTCATCCCCATCTTTAATAAAATCTAAAATTTCTGTACCAGTTCTTTTTGCCCAACGGTGCAGATCCTCATCTGCCGCTGGATCATCAGCAATGACTTTTAAAATTTTACCTACTTCAAGAGTTTCTATTAAGTTTCGAGTTTCAAATAGGGGTTCGGGACAATATAATCCCCGTGTATCTAATTCTTCATCATGTTTTATTTCTCCCAATTAAAAACCTCCATGAAGTTTTGATTTGAGATGAATTTTTTTCTATCATATTTTGTGGATTTTTTTTATTATCCTTATGATCATTATATAACACTGTTATATTTGAATGTTTCGATCATTATAAAAAAAAAGAAAGAAAAAAACTACATCAAAAAAGCAATTGAGGAATATATAATGCAAAAAATAAAAAAAAATAAAAAATTATTAACGAGATAGACTTATGTTACCAATTCTCACCTAAGAGCTCGAAATACTCTTTTTTATGATCACAAGCTGGGCAAACATTTGGTGCTTCTTTACCTTCATGAACATATCCACAATTTCCACATTTCCACTTTATAACTTTATCTCGCTTAAAAACTCTATTCTTTAATATATTTTCACGAAGTTCTAAATATCGTTTTTCATGCTGCTTTTCAGCAATAGCAATACTTCTAAATACTGCGGCTATTTCTTTAAAACCTTCTTCTTCTGCGACTTTTGCAAAACCAGGATACATATCGGTCCATTCATAATTTTCACCAGCAGCCGATTCTTTGAGATTTTCTTTAGTTTCACCTATAATACCTGCTGGAAATGCCGCTGCAATATCAACTTCGCCCCCTTCTAAGAATTTAAATAGCCTTTCAGCATGTTCTTTTTCATTATCTGCAGTCTCAATAAATATTCTAGAAATCTGGACAAATCCTTCCTTCTTTGCCTTAGACGCAAAAAAAGTATATCGATTTCTTGCTTGGGATTCTCCCGCAAATGCTGTTAAGAGATTTTTTTCTGTTTGTGTTCCTTTTAAACTTTTCATAATTTTACCTCCTTTTATTATTCTTTTTTTAGAGATATATAATTTATTTATTCTGTTGCAACTGGTGGATTAAAGACTCGTTGAGCAAACTCTCGATCTAACATCAATAAAGCATTTTTATCATCACCTATCATTTTAAGATTTTCTAAAATCTCACTAGCTGATGATTCCTCTTCAACTTGCTCGGTGACATACCATTGGAGCATGTTATATGTTGCGTAATCTTCTTCTGATGATGCCAGCTTTACAAGATTATTTATCAATCCGGTAACTTTTTGCTCGTGCTCATATGTATGCTCAAATACCTTTAAAGGCGAATCCCATTCTGTAGGTGGTGCTTCAATTGGAAGTAATTTAGCTCTGCCACCTCTTCCAATTACATAGTCAAACATCTTCATTGCATGAAAATTTTCTTCTTGAAACTGAACTCGCATCCAATTCGCAAATCCTTTTAAGTTTATCGACTCAAAATATGCTGCCATTGACAAGTATAGATATGCAGAATAAAATTCTCTATTTGCTTGTGTATTTATCGCTTCTTCAATACTTTCTTTAATCAATTTGTTCCCTCGCTTAATCTTAATTTTAATTATAATCTACTTGTTTTAAACGAATTTTTCAATATAAAACTGATTAAGAATTCAAGTACGGGTGACAGATTAAGGAAAAAATTCTCCATATTTTGGAAATTTATTCACTCCAATTATTTTGAACGCTTCAACATAGTTATAAGGAGTATTTTTACTATTTTTTCTAGCTTTAAATTTTGCAAACCTTCCAACAATACGGAATGCTTGTGATTTGTAAATTTTTCCCCATTCCTTTATCCTTTTAATTTGATTTGTTACATTTAAATGAAAATTAGGTTTATATCCTTTTCCACGTTCATCCCAGAAGCCCAGGATTCTTACTTTATGTGGTGTATATTTTGTTATGAAATTTGCATCATTGGATAGAAAAAAGGATTTCAAAATTAAGGCAGAAGTGTTCTTATGATCTGGGTGCATTTCGCGAAACCAATGTGTAAGAATTATTGTAGGTTTTATTTTTCGTATTAATTCAGTTATTTTTAAAATAGCTTCATTATTTTTAATATTTGGAACTTTCGTATCCTTATATTCAAGGAATGTTGGCTTTGCATTTATTATATTTGCAACTTTTAGAGCTTCGTCTTTCCTAATTACTGCAATTCTTTGTGATAATTCTTTTCTAGTGCTTTTTGAATATATTGATTTTATTAATGGTATTAAAAAATGGACAAATTTTCCAACAGGTGCTACCGTCTTATCTCCATTTGTCATCCAAACTATTGAAATAATTGCTCCGTTTTCAAAATACTTGTATAGAGTTGCCCATACTGATCCTTCATCGTCTGGATGGGCTGCAAAGACTAGAATTTTCTCATTTTTAAGCATTTTCATATTTTTTATGATTATTTCTAATGTTTATAATTTGACTAATATGATAATTACTTTAAATAAATTGAATCTTACTAACATAGAAGGTGATCTAGCATTTGTAATATCTGCCATCGATATGGTGAAGGAAAGAAATGGTATTTCAATCCCAAATATTACACTGATGAGTTTATTAAATCAAGTGAAGTGACTTTAGCCGGTATGATTGAAATACTAGGCGGACCTGGGAAAATGGATTTTGAACTAGGTGCAGCAATGAATTTCGATACAGCAATTTCTAATTTAAAAGATCAAAACCAAATTAACCAAATATCAATGTTAGTTGAGAAAGCACATGGTGGACAAATCGTACCATTAGAAGATGCGTATAAAATTGTAGATCTTACTAAAAGCGCAATTTTAATTCCATGTTACTGCCGGAAATATTTCTCAGGAGGGGAGATTGATAAGATGACTTGTATGTTTCTCTATCCAATTTCTGAAATGGTTCCAGAAACACGTCCATGGGAAAAAGTTCAAAAACTAACAAAAGAAGAAGCAAAAGCAAAACTTCTAGAATTTGATAAAAAGGGTTATGTACATGGGGTATATTGGGGTCCAACACCTTGTCCAGTTGTTATTTGTAACTGTGAATATCCCTATTGTATTGGTCTTCGAGCTCGCTTCCATTATAAAGTTGAAAACACTTCAAAAAAAGCTCATTATATATGCGAATCAGATATGGATAGATGCGATGGTTGTAATGGAGAACCAAAATGTATTAAACGATGCTTTTTTGGAGCAATTAAATATGTAATATCTGGAAATCGGGTTATTATCGATCCGTCGGCTTGCTTTGGCTGTGGAGTTTGTCGTTCTGAATGTCCTAAAACAGCTTTAAAACTAAAAGATCGTTCGGAATGGCCTGCTTTCAAAGATGATTGGTGAGGATTATAAATGATTCAAGAACAAATGACACGATCTAAAAAAACTCCTAGATATAAGATCAAAATTGATAAAAAATTATGTGGAGACCCTATCGAATGTGGAAATCTATGTGTCAAATCTTGTCCATTTAATATTTTAGCATATTCCCAGCGTAGAACACCCAAATCTGGTGAAGCACCTGAAAAATTTAAGATCA
This sequence comes from Candidatus Helarchaeota archaeon, assembly GCA_013375355.1. The sequence continues at coordinate 4,630 of JABXJV010000526.1, read as the reverse complement.
TCTCGGCTTTTAAAGTCCTTTGTAATAATTGTAAAAGATGTATTAACGTATGTTCAAAAAATGCTATCAAAATCAAATTATAAGAAATTATATTTTTGAGAAAAACTTATTCTAATTAATTTTCCTTTGAAAAAATTCTGTAATTTTCTTTTTATTTGGTAGATAATTTGGATCTTTGTTATTCTATTTTTGAACCTAAAAATTTAAATAATAGAAATCTACTAATATAGTGTAGATATCTACAAAAGTTCTAATAAAAAAACTTAAATAATAGAAACTTTATATAAAGTTTCAATTTATATAAAAATAAAAATTAAATTTTTTAGAACCTTTATTTGGGACATAAATATTTTGGGTGTATCAAAAATGATTAGAATGTTTGAAAATCATTCAAAACATTATTCAAATATAAACTTTAACGAAGTTACAAGCAAAATAAAAAATAGTCTAACGCCGATTTTTAATTTTTTGCAAAAATTAGATAAATTCAAGGATAAGTTAAATCAAAATATTAATGAATATTTTAGAGATAATTTATTAGCTTTATTAATAATGTCCAAAGATTCTGGAAAGGTTATCTATAACCATGTAAGAGATGAATTGATTAGTCCTGATTTGATTGGTGGATTTTTAACAGCAATTCAGGACTTTGGTAACGAACTTTTTTCAAAAGATTCACCTATTAGAGAACTTTGTTATAAAGACTTTAAAATTAAAATTGAGGATGGAAAATATACGAGAGTCGTTATAGTCTTATTAGATAATCCAAATGAAATATTTAAAAAATCAATCTCTGAGAAGATGAGAGATTTTCTCTTTTCATTTGAATTAATAAATCGAAAAAAATTAGAAAATTGGAAATGCAGAACAGACGTTTTTGATGATACAGACGCCTTGTTTCAAGAATTCTTCTTTACATAACCTCATGCTATTTTTTTTCATTCCATTTATAAAATTAATGCTGATATAATCAATCTGGGTATAATATATCATAAAGTATAAACCAACCCTGATACAACAGTGAATTTTTAAGTTTAGGGTTTTTACGTGCCCTCCTAATAGTATATGCAAAAGCTTTTTCACCATAGGGCACATATTCTGCTAGAGGCACACCTTTTTTAATTAATTCTTCAGCGTACTTTGTTCTTACACCTTTTAAAAATTGCATTTCAAAAAGATCTTTTGGATACTGTTCATAATACCTTAAAGCCTCTTCAATCACCTTTTTACTATGCGAAGCTATGGCTATACCAAAGTTATTACTTGATTCCTTGAAGGCAGTAGAAATTAAATCCAAGTAAACTTTTTCAATTTGGTTAAAATCTTGATATGTATATTCAGCAGGTTCATCATATATACCCTTTACAAGCCGGATATAAACATTATTTTCTTTACTTAACTCGATAAGTTGTTTAAGATCACCCATAGTTCTTTTAAAGTTCGCTTGCAGTGTTAAACCGCAGTTATATTTTGTCAATAATTCTTTATAAAATGAAAAAGTAAAATCTACAAATCTCAGACTTTCTGTATCAATCCATGTAAACACTTTATTTTTATGTGCAGTGCTTATAACCTGTTCAACATTTTTCTTACAAAATATTTTACCATTTTTAACATCAAATCCAAGTTGGGATAACTTTATAGAAATTGTTGCGTTAAGATTTCGATTGCTTATCTCGTTAATTATTTTTCCATATTCATCAACGGTTCTGGTGACCATTTTTTCATCTTTATGATGTTCTCCTAAATAATTTATTAATGTTTTAACATTTCGCATATTTTTACGTTGGGTATATTCGATTATATCCCTCCTTGTTGAACCTGCTACCCATTTACGGATTATTTGTGAAAATACTACGTCTCCTATTGAATTCAAAAATTGAAGAATCATAAAATATAACCCTTGAGTGATAATTTAATCAGTTATTGAGAATTCTTTATCATTTCATTTAATAAAATTCGATTTTTATCAGCAATATCCTCCGGAACCTTGACAAGAAATTCTTTCGGTTGCTTTTCTATGACATATTTTATTGATTCAAGAGTATTTTTCTTCATGTTATAACACACTGGATTATTGTGTGCTTTATATATTTTCTTATTTTTAGTAAGTCGTTCTATTTTTTGAAGCAAGCCTATTTCTGTGGCAATTATAAATTCATCATGTTCGGAATTTAAAACATATTTTACCATTTGGCTTGTAGAACCAATATAATCTGCAATGGTTTGAACTTCGGGTCGACACTCTGGATGAGCTAGAATTAAGGCTTTTGGGTGTTCTTTTTTAACATTTTCAATATATGATGCTTCAAACTTCTCATGTACAATACAGCAACCTTTTAAAGGTATAGGATTAACTGTAATATTTAATTTGGATTGAATAAAATAAGCTAAATTTTTATCAGGAGCAAAATTTATAATTGGTTTATTGATAATTTTTGCAATTTTTACAGAATTTGCTGAAGTACATATATAGTCTGCTTGTGCTCTTGCGGCTGCTGTCGTATTTATATACATCATTAATGGGATTTCTGGGTTTGTCTCCTTTACCTTCTTCATGAGTTTTTCAGGAGCTCGACGTGCCATAGGGCACAGAGCTTCATAGTTACTAATATAAACATTTTTTGTAGGATTCAATATTGCTCCAGATTCTGCCATGAAATAAACCGCTGCAAATATCATATTATTTGCTGACTTTGCATTTTTTGCATACTCGGCTAATTTAAGGCTATCAGCACAAAAATCTGCGATAACTTGAATTTCAGGAACTTGATAATTATGAGATAGAATAAGAAAATCATGTTTCACCTTTAATTTTATAATTTCATCTTGTAATTCTTTAGTTTTTTCATCAAATTTAGACATCTTTGTTCAAACATCTTTTATTTTGTAGAAAATAAAGTTTCCTTAGGATTGAATAACGCCGTTATATTTATATGTTTTTCTAGCATAAGTTAATTTGAAATAGTAAGTAAATTCAATCTCTAAAAAAATAAATTATTAATTAAATTTTTATCCAAACAAATAAATAATCTAGGTGAATTAGATGTTATTTCCTTGTGAAATGATTGTAAAGAAAATCCTCCCAGCCTTTAGAGCATATTTAGTCAAACAACTTTACGAAAAATACAAGATGAAACAAAATGATATTGCAAAATGTTTAGGAATTACTCAACCCAGCGTTAGCTTATATTTATCAGGAGAAAGAGGTGGTTTCGAAGACATATTTAAATCGGATGAGGTAGCGAAAAAAATAAATGTACTTGACGAATTATCTGAAAAACTAGTAAATAAAAAATTGTCAGAACAAGAATTAATGCAAGATATGTGTCATTTATGTTCGCTTCTTAGAAAATTAGGTGCATACTGTAAAGTTCATGGAGAATTAGATAAGAATCGGGTAGTTCCTTGTGGATTATGTGATGTTTGTTTTGGGGATAAAGAAATACCTGATTTATAGATAATTTTATTCTGTAATTTTATCAATTGAGATAGATTTAAATAGGTAATATAACACTGTTATATTAGGTATAATACTGTTTTGATATTTGATAAAAATCTAAAATTGGGTCAATCTTAGAAAATTTTTCATTTAGTAGGTAAGTATCATGACAATGGTAAAAAGAAAAATAATAAAAATTGATGACAACTTATGTATTGGATGCGGAGATTGTATTCCTTCTTGTCCTGAACAAGCATTGCAGATCGTTGATACTCCAGAAGGTAAAAAAGCAAGAATAGTCAAGGATCTGTATTGTGATGGACTTGGTGCTTGTCTTGGTGCTTGTCCAACAGGAGCCTTGACCATTGAAGAAAAAGAAACAGAACCTTACGATGATGATGCAACAATTGAGCGAATAAAAAAGGTCGCACCTGAAATGCTAGAAACTCATATAAAACATATGGAAGAACACGCAACAGAAATGACCGAGCAACATACGCATCATGAAATTCATCCAGGGATCCATACTTGTCCTTCAGCAAAAGTTCTCGATTGGACAAAAGATAAAACTACAACCGAACCAACCACTAGAATTGATTCAGAATTAAGACAATGGCCTGTCCAACTCCATTTAGTTCCACCATCAGCACCCTATTTCCAAAATGCAGATTTAGCTATTGTTGCAGATTGTGTGCCATTTGCATATGCTAACTTTCACCAAGATTTTTTAAAGGATCATGCTATTGCTATAGGGTGTCCCAAACTTGACAATGCAAATGCATATATTGATAAAATTGCTCAGATAATTAAAATTGCAAATCTAAAGAGTATTAAAATTGTACACATGGAAGTTCCTTGCTGTTTTGGTCTTGTTCAGATTGTTCACCAAGCAATGAAGAAAGCAGGTAAATCAATTCCATTTGAGGAAGTAACAATAAGTATTAGAGGAGAAAAGATCTAAAAACCTATAAAGCCCTCTATTTTTTTACATTTTTTAGAAATAATTTTTCCCTAAAAATTTAATTTTTATCAGTGGGTATCTAATTGAGAATTTATTTGTATAAAGACTGCAATGACACGAATCTGAATGTGGAGGAATTAAAGAAATTTATTCAGAATTATTTTGGTTTTTCCGAAATTATACTAAGAGGAAAATACTTTAATTTCCATTCTAAAGGGCATGAGATG
>JABXJV010000525.1 GCA_013375355.1 Candidatus Helarchaeota archaeon | reverse complement strand
TTAAAATTTAATTTAACTATATCTTTATTGAAATTTATTAACTTTGTAAATATAAATGAAATAAAATATAATAAATATTCCATATAAAATCAATCATTTAACAATTCTCTATATATCGCATAAACTTTTTTTGCGAATTTTTCCACAGAGAAGTTTTTCACATAATTTATCCCTAACTCTATTAATCTATTTCTGTATTCACGATTTTTCATTAGTATCAAGATTTTATTTTTCAGGTCAATATAATCATTTTCTCTGAATATCAAACCATACTCACCGATAACCTCCGGAATAGCACCTGAACTTGAGCCAATTATCGGCACCTCACAAGCCATCGCCTCAATTATCACCCTTCCAAACTGCTCCTTCCATCTTTCTGTTGTTACAGATGGAAGAACAAATATATTCATTAGACCTAAATATTTAGGAACTTTTTCATATTTTACAACATCAATAAATCTTATTCTTTCGGTAATACTGAGTTCTTTTGATAATTTAATAAGTTCAGATTTATAATTTCCTCTACCGATAATCAAAAGTGTGAATTCCTCTGTAAGTTCGCTGCATGCTTTTAAAAGTGTGTTGAGACCTTTTTCTCTAATAATTCTCCCGATAAAACCGATAACAGTTCCTTTTAACTCTAATTCATCCTTGAGTTTTCCTGGGTCTGTTTTTTTAAAAAGGGAAAAATCAAAACAGTGAGGTAGTATTTTCGCAGGTTTATTGAATTCTTTTAATCTGAGTATATTTTTTACTTCTTCATTTACACATAGCGCATAATCTAAATTTTTGAATGTAAAGATTTCTATCCTTTTTAAGAAAAATGAGAACCTGTATGGAAATTTGTAATTATACGAGAGGTTATCTGATGTAAAAAAAATAACTCTGGCTTTTTTAGCTAAAAGTTTTTTTAAGGCAATGGTTTGAAGCGAGAAAAGGGAGTATGGCTCCTCCAACAGATGAATAATATCTGGTTTACTTCTTCTTATCGCCTTTACAAGCGATGTATAGTAAAAACCCCTGTTCTCATAACCTGGGAATATTACTTTACCCGAAATTATATTTAATTTACTGCTTCTATTTTTTTCTAAATATATATCACTATAATTTTCCCTCCAGTGGTCGGGAACCAACAAAATAAGATTTACATCGTCATAATCTGCCAGCAATTCCCACTTTTTTTGATATTCAGGTATTATCGCATTTTTATCGATTACCAATATGTTCATTTCCTGTTACCTGACTGATACCTTAAATTCATATAGTTCTTCTTTTGAAAACACTTTAAATATTATTATTAATAAAATTTGTATTATGAGAAATCCAACAATCTCTGGGATTAAATCATAAATCATTAATCTAATAAAAACTATTCCGATTATATTTATCAGGATAATCTTAAAAAAGGACAAAAAGGGGAAACTCTTAAGGTAATCTCTGGTAAAACTAATCCACATAATCAACGCAGAAAATTCTGTGATTACAGTTGCAATACTTGCGCCAACAAGACCATATTTCGGAATGAGAAAAATGTTCAATATAAAATTGATAATTACCATTGTTAAAACAACATAAAGACCTTTAAGTTGTTTTCTGATTGATATTATGAAATGGTTCATAATAACATTCAGAAATAAAAAAATTTGAGAAATTATAAGGATTTTCAGCCCGGCAGTTGACGGATAATACCTCGAAGTATAAATTATATTAACAATCTGTTCGGAAGCGACATATATCAGAACAGCAATTGGAAGTGACAAACAAAACATCATTTTAAGACTGAATTGATAAATTCTGCTGAGACTTTCGTCCTTATCGTAGTAAAGCCTCGACATCACGGGCAATAAAGATACAACCAGAGCAACCGGAATAAAAGAAAGGGGAAGTATCAATCTAAATGCAGCAGAATAATATCCTACCTCTGCATCACCCTTCATCCAGGAAAGCATTAAAACGTCCATTCTGTTTGACAGGCTCAAGAGTATTCCATAAAAAGCAAGTGGAAATGACTCTTTTAAAAAATAACTCCATATCTTAAGATCTATCAAAAATTTTGGTCTTATTATTTTTCTCGACATCCAAAAAAGGAGAACAAGACCCGGAAGACCGCTTAAAACGTATCCCAGTGTTATTAATTTGATAGAACCATTCAGATGAATTATAATAACCACGAAGGTTAAAAGAACAATAGAACCAAGAATATTCATCAAAACTGGGAATCCAACCTTCATCCTCACCTTAAATGCTGCTTCAAATGAATTCTTTAGAGTAGGCA
>JABXJV010000055.1 GCA_013375355.1 Candidatus Helarchaeota archaeon | reverse complement strand
AATTAAATAAAAGAGACGATAAATCATGACAGTATTTGATGAAAAAATTTGGACTAAATCATATGATCCGTTTGTTAAGCCAAGCTTAGAATATCCTACTGAAGACCTTGGAACTATATTCACTCGAGCAATGGAAGAGTTTGCGAATAAACCGGCATGTTGGTTTATGGCAAGAGAAATCACATATAAAGAATTGTTAGATATGATAAAACGCTTTGCTACATTTCTCCAAAAGAATGGTTTGGAAAAAGGAGATGTAGTCGCTATTAATTTACCAAATTGTCCCCAATATATGGCTGCGCATTTTGGAACTCTACTAGCAGGCGGGGCTGCTTCGGGATGTTCACCACTTTTAAGTGATGATGAAATTGAATATCAATTAAATGATAGTTCGGCTAAATTTATGATAACTTTAGATGCTGTATATGCTAATATAACACGAAAAATTCTGGGTAAAGTTCCTAATCTTAAATGTGTAATAACTACCAATGTAAGCGAATACATGGGATTTTCAAAGATCAAAGTGTTTCTCGGGAAATTACTGAAAAAAATCCCAAAAGGAAAAGTTAAGCCATATCCCGGAAAGAAGGTAATCTGGTTTAAAGAAGTAATGGAAACTCCCATAGATGTAAAAAAGGTTGATATTGTTATAAAAAATGATCTTGCCTTACTTCAGTACACGGGTGGTACAACTGGACGTCCTAAAGGTACTGAGCTTACACATTATAATCTAATCACAAATCTACAACAAACTGCAACATGGATGAATTTGGAAAAAGGTAAAGAGGTAAGTTTATCGGCATTCCCAATGTTTCATCTTGCAGGCTTGGCGTTCTGTCAAACTACAGTTTGGCTTTGTGGTCCTCAAGTTTTAATTGCAAATCCGAGAGATACGAAGCATATTATTGAAGAATTCATTGATAAAAAACCAACCCTTGTGGTAAATGTACCAACTCTTTTCATAAATATCTCTACTAGCCCATTAAAGAAGAAAATTCCAATAAACACCTTGAAAAATGTCAAACTCTACATTTCAGGTGCTGCTCCGTTCCCAGCAGAATCGATCAGGGACTTTGAAAGCGCAATGAAGGTTGAAAATAAATTATTGGAAGTTTATGGAATGACAGAAACAAGTCCTCTCATTACTATGAACCCAAAGGATGGAAAAAAGAAAATTGGATCTGTAGGTTTACCCCTTCCAGATACTGATGTAAAACTCGTAGATGTTGAAACAGCTGAACCAGTTGAAATTGGACAAGCAGGCGAATTATTATGTAAAGGGCCACAAGTTACTAGAGGATATCATAATAAGCCAGAGGCGAATAAAAAAACATTTACTAAGGATGGTTATCTCCATACAGGTGATGTCGCTGTAATGGATGAAGATGGATATTTCTCGATAGTGGACCGCACTAAAGATATGTTAATAGTTTCAGGTTTTAAAGTTTACAGTGTCCATGTTGAAGATGTATTAACAAAGCATCCCGATGTTGAAATGTGTGCTCTAATCGGAGTTAAAGATCCAAAACGACCAGGTAGTGAGATTGTTAAAGCCGTAGTCCAACTTAAAGAAGGGAAAAAACTAACTGAAGCTGTTAAAGAGAGTCTTAAAAAATATGCAGAGGAACATCTTTCAAAATATGAAAAACCAAGAATCTGGGAATTTAGAGAAGAACTTCCATTAACAACAATTGGGAAGGTACTCAAACGGGAACTTAGAGAAGAGAATAAGTAAATCGGTCTCCCAAATTCTACTATTTTTCTTTTTGTTTGCATTATAAGATTTTTTTTAAAAATATACTCCAATTGATCATACCAATTTAATTTAAAACTATTTTTATTTTATTATTATTAGATAAATGTTAAATTAATAAAAAGGATGTATCTGGATTGCAAAACCAAAGATTAATCGGATTGGTACTTGTTTTAATTGGAATGGGATGGATTTTTGTATTATATTCGGTAATATTTCCAAATTTGATGACAACTGCAAAGACTTTTTTATTAATGCTATTTGAATATGAAAGTACATATCCAATAAATCCAGAGCCTTACAGATCAGAACTTATTACAATATTAATATTTACCACATTCCAATCATTTCAGCAAATTGAAAGTAGTTCGATTAATATTTATATTGGAATGGCTTTAGGTATTTTTGGCGCAATTTTGATGTTCTTCGAAGGTGTCTCATTTGATTTCTTTGAGGATGAAGAGGAAGAAGACAAACAAAGTCCAAAAAGTAATAAAAAAGTTTAAACTGAATTGTTATTTTCAATCAAAATACTTATTTAATGATTTATTTTTTTCTAAATCTTCTAACCAATCAATTTTTTCAAGTTGATAACTAGATTTATCATTTTTAATTAAAGCAATAAGAATATTTATAGTCTTATCTATAGAAATTTTTGAAGTATTCAGTTCATAGATTTTATTAGCCTTATAGCTTTCATATGCATGAGAGGAACAATCACCTAGAATTTCAGCCTGCAAATTTTCCGATATTTTTTTTCCAGAAAATTTTTTTTGTTCTAAACGTTTTTTTAATATTTCTGGATGTGTTCGGAGGATAATAGCTTTGTAAACTAATTCATCAGGAAGAATATCCGCATAATGACCCTCTACTAAAATATATTCAGAATGTATTTCTTGTATTATCTTCTTTAAATGCTTTTTAAGCTTTTTAATATCCGCAATTTTTGTCTCTCTTTCTGAATCAAAGGTATAAAATTGATTTTCAATTACTTCTTTGTTTATATCAATAAGATTTGCATTTAACGCTTCGCTCAATATTTTTGCAATAGTTGTTTTACCTGTACCTGGTGTTCCACTCAAAATAATAACTTTTTTCATTTCAATCTTTACAATCTTAATGGAGCTGGAGATTCATTAATGAAAATTTTATCTTTATCATCCTTCTCAATTAAACCTTGTGCCAAAAGTTCTAGTGTTTTTGGAAAAATAACCCAGTCTCCAAGTTCTTTTAACTTATCTTGATGCGAATCTGCGATTTGGTTTAGAAGCTCTGCAGTCTCTTCCTTTTTTAAAGAATCAAGCGTTACATTTGGGGGTAAATTAACAGCCAAAGGTGCAGAAAGTACTAATAAAGGTCCTCCATCCACTTCTGCAGTTGCTAAATGAGTACTAGATCGGACATGTTTTTCTCCAGCATAAATTGCATCTCGGACGGTATGTTCTCCTGTATATTTCCTCCGTCCCTTATCGTTTAATATTGATAAATCTGCAGGGTGGACATTGATTGTGGGAAACCTATCAAATATTACATTAGTTACAATACTCATATAACCACATAATGCCACACAATCTATTTCATATTTTTCCAGATATCCCATAGTTATTTGATCATATTCCTTTCTAACTTCCATATTTCTTCTGTCTTTGTATCCTTTTTTTCGATAAAATTCTCTGATATCATTGGCTTCAAATGGAATATTGTATTTATTAGAAATTTCAGAAATCCTACACTTTTTAAAATCTGACCTATCACTGAATAATAGAACAACTTCATATAGGGAAGTTAAACCTTCTTCTTTATATTTTATTTGATTTTCAATTATTTTAATGATATTTGTCCCTGATCCAGACATAAATCCAGCTACTCTCATAGGTCTTTTCTGGATTTTTGGGTCAAAGAATTTCTTTCGAGTCATTTTCATACCTTTTAAAAAATACAAATTAAGATTTAATTTAGAAATTAATAAAATATAGATTGAAAATGATTAAAAAAAGAGGTATTTAATAATGGAAAACTATATTCAAGTTTTCTGTACAACTGAAAAAAAGGAAGAAGCGAAGAAAATAGCTAAAAGTTTAGTGAACAAGAGGCTAGCCGCATGTGTACAAATAATTGGACCAATATTAAGTACTTATTGGTGGAAAGAAAATGTTGAAACATCGGAAGAATGGTTATGTCTAATAAAGAGTAAAAAAAGTCTATTCGAAAAGCTTGAAAAATCAATTAAAGAAGTTCATTCCTATAAAACTCCAGAAATAATTGCCCTTCCATTTATTGATGGAAGTAAAGATTATTTAAAATGGCTTGATAATGAACTATCAAGTATTAAAGTTAAAAAATTGTTTTCAGAATAAAATCTAACAAAGTATTAAGATAATAATTAAAAAAAATGTAAAAAATTTTTAAAAGTGGTGAATTAAATTCCAAAAATCAAATATTTTGATGAGTTATTATACTCCAATTTTGTTTCTGAGGAAAAATTAGTTAATTTAGCAGAATTGGGAAATATTTCAAAGAAAGAAATCGAGACAAAGAAATCTTTAGCTTTGAAAATCATTTACGAATCAGTTTATGGATTGGATGAAATTTTAAATATTTTATTTACTGAAGATGTCCTACGACAAATTTGTGAAGTTTCAGAGTTAAAAATTATCAAAAAAAGTAAAAAGAATATGATCGGGATTATAATAAAATCATTGCCCACGAAACGGAAAAGGAAAATTGAAACTGTAATCGATGAACATATAGAGGATTCCGAACGTTTGATTATATATAATCTTTTCGTTATGTATAAAAGTGGGATTTGTTTATTCTCATATAATCTCGAACCCCTGGAAATAGGAGATTCATCTTTAATTACGAGTGCTCTTAATGCTATTAATAGTCTGATAATGGAAATAACACAAACAAATACATCACTAGACTCAATTGATATTAAAGAAAAACATTTGATTTTTGAATACATTGGAGATATAGTCGGCGTTCTTCTCGTTAATAAGGAAACAATATTTGCTAAAAAGCTTTTATATAAATTTTTATCCGAATTCAACGAAATTTATAAAAAGGAAATTTATCCTTGGAAAGGAAATACAGCGATTTTTGAAGATGCAGAGGATTTAATTAAGAAATACTTTGCGAGCTATTTTATTCAATAATAGTTGTGGTCTAAATCTAAGGCTTATTTCGAATCACGGAATGTCTCATAAACAATTACTTTTTCTAACGGTTTTCTCGAAGGTGGTAGCCTGAATGCCCTTTCTGGGGGATCAATGGGATATCCTAAGGGCGTCATTGTTATTATTATCCATTTTTTAGGGATTTCTAATAATTCTTTTACTTCTTTTAAAGTTTTTTCTGGAACGGTAGGCCACCAAGCAGAGAAACAAGTTCCAAGACCACGAGCCCATGCTTCAAGCATTAAATTCTGGGTAGCAAGAGTTCCATCAAGAATATGCCACAAAGATTTTCTCGAATTAACTAAAACTACAATAAGAGCAGGTGCGTTCATCAAAAATTTCTGATATTTTTTATAGGGAAGTAATTCAACAATTTTTTCCATCATTTCCTTATTTTTAATAACGAGAAATCTCCACGGTTGAAAATTTTCTCCTGAAGGTGCCCAATGTGCAGCTTCTAAAACTGCCATAATATCTTCATCTGATACTGGGTCAGGTTTAAATCTTCGTGTGCTACGCCTACCTTTAATAATACCCAATATACTTGTATTTTCTTCCATTTCATAACCTCTTATTCATATTAAAAATATAATAAAATTAGAATTACTGTTGATAAATTATTTCCAATAATTTTTTATTTTCTTAACAACTTAATTGATAATATGCATAATTGGAAAGATGAATTTTTAAAATTACCTAGTTCTATTGTGTTTTTCCTTGGGTATGTACTTGGATTGGTTCTCTGGCCTTTAGATATATATTTATATGTGCCAGTAACTAATTTCTTTTATTATATTTTAGAATTTATATTCTTATTCTTCTTTACTGTTTTTTATATCTTAATTACAATATATTGTCTTCATTATAAAGGGAATACTTTTTATTTTGGATTAATCATCTTTATTACTGCTTTCTTCTTAGTTTTACTTCCATTTTTTGGCTTCTATTTACCTATTTATCAATTTGCCCCTTGGGGAAATACACTTACTTCTGAGACCTTCTATTTAGGATGTTTTCTACTAGTAATAGGAGGATTCTTTTTGAACGCTGATATTTTTACTCAAAATCACATCATAGTTATAAATCCATATAAGTTACCTGAAAAAACAAAAATAAACATGATGAATGCATTTCTGTTTGTTGCAGGATTATTTTTTGTTTATAATCTTTGGGATTATAATGGTTTAATCATGCCAATTTATTTTAATTATGCCTATGCACCCGAACCTTTACTGCTTCAAAAAGTTCCAGTTTTAATTCAATTTTTAATCAATTCGACATTAATTGGTATTTGGTTAACAATTTTCATTTATTATCTAAAAAGACAAGATATATTAAAAGAAAAATTTGTAAGAATTAATCTAATCCTAATATTCTCTTTAATTGCTATCTCAATTTTCTTTATATTTTATTGTAAAAATCTAAATTTGTCATATGAATTATTAAGACGTGTAATTTCTCCAATTCCCGCTTTCTTCATTGTGCCACTTCTTTTATTAATAGTAAGAATAGATTATAGAGCAATAAAATAATTATTTAAACGGTAAAGATGTTTTATCATTATTTTAAAGACCAAGAGAAATGTAAAAATTGTAATTTTTGCACAAAAATTGTTAAATGCCCAAGTTCTTCTGATTGTATTGGTTGTAAAGCTTGTTATTTAGGATGTCCTTTTGAAGCAATTAATAAGAAAGAATATAAAGAATGGAAATTGATTGGAATTCATATAAATGATAAATTATTCCATGTTCCCGAAAAAATATCTATAAAATCCGCTCTTGAATATGCGGGATTTAAAATAGCTCGATTTCCAGAAGAAGACGATGTTTTTGCTCCTTGTGAAACAGGAGGATGTTATAGCTGCAGTGTATTTGTCAGTGACAAAGTGGTTCCTTCTTGTCATACACCAGTAAAACCGAATATGAAAATCAGTTTGAAATTACCAGTAGATTATATGCCAAAACGAATTATTAGAGGATTTACTCCTCATAGTGTAGGTGGAGTAGGTACTCCCTATAGTTTAAAAAGACACGTTGGTTACATAGAAGTTGCTTGTTTTTCAGCAGGTTGTAATTTTCGTTGTAGAACTTGCCAAAATTATGATATCACATACAATTCTTCTATTTCTTCTATGACTCCTGAAGATGCAGCTAGCCAATTAAGCATCATACGTTGGAGATATGGAGTAAAACGAATGGCAATATCAGGAGGTGAAGCAACACTTAATCGACCATGGCTAATTCAATTTTTTAAACACCTTAAACAGCTTAACCCTGATAAAGATGCAAGACTTCATCTTGATACTAATGCCAGTATTCTCACTGAAGATTATATTGATGAACTTATAGAAGTCGGTGTAACAGACATCGGTCCTGATTTGAAATCCTTCGAATTAGATACTTTCATAAAAGTAACTTGTGTAAGAGATAAAAATCTCGCCCAAAAATACCTCTCTACAGCTTGGAATGCAGTAAAATATATTGCAAACAACTATTATCCTGAAAAAGTATTTATGGGTGTAGGACTACCATATAACAATTTTTTTTATGAAAATACTGAAAAAATGAAGAATGAACTTCTTAATTGGGGAGAAAATTTAGCTAATATCGATCCAAATATTCAAGTCTGTATACTGGATTATCGACCAGAATTTCGTAGTCGTCTAATTCATAATTTTAATATCCCAACATATGAAGAAATGAAGGGAATAAAAAGATTATTAGAGCAAACAGGGCTTAAATGTGTTACAGCACAAACAAGGATGGGCTATTTGGGACCAAATGATTAAGATTTTTATTCTTGCATTCTTGATAATGAGATTACGCCAATCAGCATAGATATTACACCTACAATAAAGAAGATCGGTTGTAAAATCGACTGTCCAAAAATAATTAGTCCAGCAAGGATTGGGAGAAGAGTTCCAAAAGTAGATTGGAAGGGAACTACAGTTACAGCCTTACCTTTCTGGAATGCTCCTTGTATAAACATAATTCCCAAGAAATTTCCTGCAACTGAAATAAAACCCGCTATTAAAAATAATAAACTATAATTTGAAAATGCTTGATAATCCCCTCCTAACAGAATACCTAAAATTGGAACAAGAATTTGAAGATAAATTGCACCAATTGCAAAATCAATTCCTGCTAATGTAGCAAAAATTTTTTCGTGATGTTTATTGACTTTGAAATGAATCAAATAAAGTATTACCGAAATAATAAAAACAACTATAGTAAAAATGGAGAGAATTAGTAATAATCCAAAATTGTTAATATTTGTAATTTTTTCTTGAATTCCCAATAATCCCAAGATTACTGGAGCGAAATATTCATAATTATTGATGATTGCAATTTGTCCTTGAATCCTGCCAAGACCTAAAAACAAAGGAGCCGTCAATAAAAAAATGATCCCCATTTTTTCATAAGAATTTAAAGGTTCTTTCAATACTTTAACTGAGAAGATAGCAAGTACTAGTACACCAAAACCTTGTAACGGCTGTGTAAGAGTTATACCGATCATATCAAATGAAATCATGTAAAATGGAGCTCCAGCAACTCCTAATATGACGGCTAAAACCCATAATTTATTCTTTACAAATTCCGTTAACGTTTCAATTATATGCTTAACACCTTGATCAAATCGTAATTCTGGAAGTTTATCTACTTCTCTTTTCTGCAAAACTGCTGCTAGATTAAAAATACATGCTGAAAATAACGAAAGACCCATACCAATAAGCATTACATCAAGATTGGGCATTTTTATTCACTAGTTCTTTTAAATTTAATTGATTTTTAAATCTTTATAAATAAGAAAATATAAAAAATAAGGAGAAAATCTATTTATAATCAATAAGAAAGCAGAATTAATAACAAAATTTCATGAAAAATTATTATTGGAAAATATTTACTTGACCAGTTTGATTGAAAGATTAGAAAAAAAATTAGATAGCTTCAAATATGTTTCAACAAAGTCCGAAATACTAATTCATATTGCTTTATACTACCTTTCTAGAAAAGATTTGAAAAAGACAGATAAGATTGTTGAAAAATTTCTTTCAACAGTAGATATGGAACCAAATGTCTTTGCTCGTTCTAAATTAATAAATAAAACGATAAAAATACTATTGATCCCCTCAAATTTTGATGATTACTATAAAATTGAAAACATTATTGATATTTTGTTGACAAAAATAGAATCTCTTTATTACAAACTGGAT
Source organism: Candidatus Helarchaeota archaeon (assembly GCA_013375355.1). The sequence continues at coordinate 10,035 of JABXJV010000055.1, read as the reverse complement.
TCATGGTTAGAAAAATTAAAAATTTTATCAAAGTATGGTGATAAAGAAATTATATTAAAAGAAATCAATAAAATTGATGATGATATACGAAAGTTCTTGAAATTAAATTTTATATTTTCCATTGAAAATTTCTTTAATCCATTAGGAAATGAATTATTACCCCAATATTTCTTAGATCGGAATTCATTAGATGTTTTAGTTAAAAGATTTTTGACTATATTGTCCGGAATTGCAAATAAATTAAAGGACGAAGATTTATTTGGATTTGCATTAAAAAGAATTGAATTAATTAGATTTAAATTATATCAAGATGAAACGATTAGAAATATCGTTAATAATTATTATCTAATGTGCACAAAAAAAGGAGATGGAGCTCTAGCATTAAGAATTTATGAAATTTCAAAAAAGATTAGAAATAAATCTTTTTGGGCTGAAACTCTATATAATTATTCTAATAGTCTAAGAATTAATGAATTATTTCAAGAAATAAAACAATTAATAGACTTATTAATTTCAATAATTCAAAATAATAAAGGGGAATATTCAAGGGCTATAATTCTTAAGGAAACTTTAAATGTAATACAGAATTTGAAACAAGAGCCAATTAAGGATAAATATTTAGAGAAAATTAAACAAATGAATAATAAATTTCAAGGTCAATTTAGTTCATTACTGGTAAAGATTAGGCTAATTGAGGTATTATATAATTTAAATAAATATAATGAAGCAAAAAATTTATTTAAAGAAGTTATAAAATATTCAAGTCTTATTAACGAACAACATTTATTTTTTATAATATTTAAACAGCTAATTGACTTAATTCCTAGGTTAAAAAATATAGTTGATGGTGATTTAATTTCATATTTCATTATAAAATTGAATGAAACAAGAGATCCCCTACAAAAATCTAAAAATCTTTTAATACTTGCAGATAAAATAGAAAATTTTAAAAACCAATTAAATGAAATTAGGAAAATTATTGAAGATATATGCGATCCATATGTATCAGATAATATATTATTCATAAATCACATGTATCCTATTTTAAATTTCTCTATTAATCAAGCTTTTATAAGAAATGATAAAAAAATTATCGATAATCCTTTAAAATTAGTTGAAAAGACTCATTCTTATAACGAAAAATGTTTATTAATTTTACAATTTATAAATCAATTTAAAAAGAGAAATCAAGAAAAATCGGTTGAAGAATACCAGATTATGTTCATGGAACTAATTGATAAAGTTTCAAACGAATTTGAAAAAAAAGATATAATAATTAAATTTCTTAAGTCGATGAAATAATTCTATATTTCAAATTATATGTGATGTATCGCAATACGGGCAAATTATAGTTCCATGTTTTGTTGGAGGCAAAGGGGCTTTGCATTTTTTGCAAATCAGAGCTTGAGGTCCTCCTGATGTATCTCCCATTGATAATGCAGATAATTTGGTTAAAACAACAGATTCAAAGTCAGCTTCTCGTTTATGTTCTTTTTCAATCATCTTTTTTCTTGCATTTTGAAGGCAATCATTGATTATATCAATATATTCATCAGAAATATATTTTCCTGGTTTTTTTGGAGCCAATATTACTTTTAAATAATCCTTATCTTTAGTGGACTGACAAACAAGTTCCATCTTATCTTTTTCTAACATCATTCTGTTGCCAACTACAATTTTAGCACCTGTATTTGGATCCTTTGCTTTAACATCTTTGGATTTTCCTTTTATCCTAACCCTATAAGTTAGTAGTTCGCCCATAAAAATTCCTAAAAATTCTTTCATTTTGTATCCGAAACCATCTAGTTCCATAATCGACAAATTACCACCTCAAATTTCAAAGAGATTTACCCTATTAGGGAACTCCATTAATTGGTTTTTCAAAAATTTTAAAAATAATAGTACCTAAATACAATTATTTACTTTTTTTAAAATATTTTATATAAAAAAGTTATGTAAATAAAACAAATAAAAAACGATTTGAATTAAAAGGAGATTTAAAAAAATGGTAGAAATTGTCGAAGCAAAAGATATGGTGGGACATTCTAAGGGAGATTTTAAGAAAAAAACTTTGGCAAATATGTGGATTGAATATGAGGATGCTGCTGAATTAATGAGAGCTGCAGAAGCTATGGGAATAGATGTAATTATCAAGCGAAAAAAAGACTATGTCTTCGCTTTAGCCGGAACTATATATTACGCTAAAGAATAGGAGGACCCAAAATGGTTGATATTATTGAATGTAAGGATATGATAGGACATTCAAAAAATGATTTTTTGAACAAAGGCATTGAAGTAGCTGATGATCGCATTCCTAGAGGAATGATGTGGATAGAATTTGAAAGCCCTGCTGAGTTAAAAAGAGTTGCAGATCTTTTAGGTGTTAAAGCAATTAATAAACGTAAAAAAGATTATGTCTTCGCTTTAGCCGGCACAATATATTATGCTAAGGAATAATGGTGACCGAAATGGTTGAAGTTATTGAATGTAAAGACATGATGGGGCAATCAAAAAACGATTTCCTTAATAAAGGGGTTGCAGTCAAGAGAATAATTCCGAAAGGTGGCGGTGGTACTCGCGGTGGTTTTGCTGGAAGGCTTATTAAAAAAGCTGTAGGGGCCGCAGCGGGAAAAGGCACAACTTGGGGTTCTGAATATGACAGTTTACCGAGAGCGAAAATGTGGATTGAATTTGAATCGCCTGCAGAATTAATAAGAGTTGCAGAACTTTTAGGAGTAAAGGCAATTAATAAACGTAAAAAAGATTATGTCTTCGCTCTGGCTGGAACAATATATTATGCTAAAGAATAAATTTATTTCTTAATCTTTTTTTTTACAAAATTGAACATAGAATTTTTATATGCGGCTAATCCAACTCTTTAAACAGTTGATTGATATTAAAAAGAGTTATTGGGATGGGAAAACCAATAGAATTAGATAAATTGTTAATTAATAATAATTAAACAGTTTAGCTTCTAAAAAAATGTTTTATATTCAATTCTATTTAAATAGTAATGGTATATTGTTTTAATAAAATATTATAAAGAAATAAATCGAAATATAATTAGGGGTAGCAACGAACTTTGAGAATAGAACAATACGATTATCTTTTAAAATGTATTATAGTTGGGGATGCGGCTGTTGGTAAAACAGCTATTAGTGTTCGTTTTGCTGAAGGGAAATTTAGAGATGATTATAAAGTCACAATTGGTGTTGATTTTAGTATAAAAATGATGAATGTCTATGGTTCACGTGTGAAGCTTCAAGTTTGGGATACTGGTGGACAAGAACAATTCAGTTATATTCGTCCCATATATTATACAGGTGCCACATGTGGTCTTGTTGTTTTTGATAAAACTAATCGAATAAGTTTTAATAATGTCGATAAATGGATTAAAGAAGTATTCGACAATCGAGGAAAGATTCCAATAATTATTGTTGGTAATAAATATGATCTAACAAATCATGCAGTAACAACTGAGGATGGTACAAATCTCGCCAAAAAATATAATACAATATTTTTCGATACTAGTGCAAAATCCGGAAGATTAGTAGATCTTGTATTTAAAACCCTTGTTCAAATGGTTCTCGACCCAGAATTTATCGATAAATTAACTAAAACCGATGAGGGAATAGAACAACCTAAAGTTATTTATGATGGGGCTTATGAAAATTATAACAAATTTGCAAATAGGGCAAGTGCAAATTTTCAAGCTGGAAATAATTTGGAAGCACTATTTGCTCTTGAAGATGCATTACATTGGGCAAAGGCAGCTGAATATGAAGATGGTATTCGTTGGGCCGAAAGCCAAATTGCTTATATAACACAATTATTAAATGAAGATATTTTTATGGAAAAAAAAGATATAATCCTTTACTGTGAAAATTGTGCGGTCTATTATCAAGTCAAAAAAGATGGAGTATATTCATGTTCGAAATGTTCTGCCATTTTAAAGAAAATGTGATTGTAAAATCTTGATTAAAAAAAAATTATTGAGCTTTAAGCTCTTGCCCCATTTGATAGCCTCTTTCAAAGGCTTTTAAGTTGAGCTCGACTGCTTTTTTGGGTACAAAACCTTCTACTGCTTTTCTACCGATTTCTTTACTTAATACATTAGTAAGTCCTAATACGGCTCCAAACATGATTACATTAGCAACTACAGGGGAAAATTCTTTTTTGGCAGTTTCTAAAGCAGGAATTGCATATAAAGTCTGAGCTTTTTTAGATCTAACTTTTTTGATAGCAAGAGGGTCATAGATTATTGTTCCTCCTTTTTTCTTAACACTCTTCAAGAATGAGCCTACTGCCTCGTCAGTGAAAAATATTCCAATATCAATATTCCCAGGAACTGCTCTAGGATAATCAATTTCTTCCTCATCTATAACGACTTCCGCCCAGCAAGAACCACCTCTGGCTGCTGCCCCATAACTTTCTGTTTGAACCGCTTCCAATTCCGAATGCATAATTACTGCAGCTGTTATTAACTTTGCTAAGGTTATTACTCCTTGTCCTCCATATCCTGAAATTTTAATCTCTTTTCTTGACATATTTTCAATCCCCTTTATCTAGAGTATCTATTAATTTCATGTATTTTTCAGTTAAAGTTGGTCTACGTTCTTCGTGAAATTCTCCTATTACTATTTTATCTTTTAACTCTTCATCACTCATTGATTTTGCCTTGTTTAAATGTATAGAATTGTCTTTAATCCAATTATACAACTCTACTGGATCTCCCATGTCGTTCCTTCTCCCAAAATAAGTAGGACACTGGCTTACTATTTCTATAAGTGAAAAACCTTTATGTTCTATTAGAGCTTTTGTAAGAGATTTCATGAATTGTCGTGGATGTGCTGTTGTCCATCTTGCAACAAAAGTTGCACCTGCAGTTATAGCCAATTTAGCAGCATCTATTGTTGATTCAAGGAAACCATATGGAGCAGTTGAAGCTTTCCAATTTTCGGGAGTAGTAGGAGCTACTTGACCACCTGTCATGCCATATATTTTATTATGGAGTAACAATAAGACCATGTCTACGTTACGTCTTGCAGCGTGAATGAAATGATTAGTACCTATGCTTAATGCATCACCATCACCTTGTATCGAAATAGGTTTCATTTCGGGATTAGCTAATTTAATCCCTGTAGCAACAGCTGGACCCCGACCATGGAGACACATGAATGTTTTCCCGGGTAATATAAGGGGTATCATTGTATAGCAGCCGACTCCATTTACAATTGGAAATTTATTTTCATCCAAGTTATTGTCAGCATAAATTCTGTTTAATATCTGTGCAATCGACCCATATCCGCAACCTGCACAAAAAAAACTTATAAGTGCTTTAAATTTTCGACCGACATAGGTTGTATCCGCATATGGGTGTTCTGGATTTTCTTTAGGTGGTATCCTCAATGACATTTAGGCGACCTCCTTTATTTTATTTAATATTTTTTTAGGTTCGGGGATTGTTGATATTTCTGGGACAAAATGTACTTCAGTCCCATCCTCTACTGCTGCTTCAGCATATGTAAGTAATTGTCCCCAATTCATTTCAACCATAACGATCTTTTTAACTCCTTCTGATAATTTTTTTACTTCTTTTTTAGCAAATGGCCATGGTGTTATCAATCTTAATATCCCCACTTTAAGTCCTTCTGCTCTTGCCATCTTCATGGCTGTCTTTACTGTTCTAAAAGGCAATCCGTAGCATATCACGGCAATGTCTGCATCATCTAAGTTGAATTTTTGTACTTTTACAATTTTCTCTTCGTTATCTAATATTTTCTGGTTAATAGCTTCAATCATTTTATATGAAACATCAGCAGCTTCCGATGGGAAATACATTGGAGTGTGAGTAACTGACGGGAGCCAACCCGGAAAAAAGTTTTCCCCTAGAATTGGAGGATCAGGAATAACAATATTTCCCTCTTTATCTTTCCAAGAAGCTCCTTTATAGGTATTTGGGTCTCCTGTAAATTTTTTTCTTGAAATAACCTTCTGTTTTAATTCTTCTTTTGTAGGAATTATTACTTTTTCATAAATATGGCCTAGCCAACTATCAGAAAAAACTACAACTGGAGTGCGGTATTGTTCTGAATCATTAAAGGCCTCGATTGCAAAGTCATATAATTCTTGACAAGTAGCTGGTGCATAAGCTATTATTTGATATTCACCATTACCGCCCCAATGAGCTTGCATAATATCTGAATGATGAGGTAATGATACGATCCCACTTCCAGGACCTGTCCTTTGCACGTCACAAATCACTAGTGGTAATTCAATGCAAGCTGCCCATGAAAAAATTTCTTGCATAAGCGAAAATCCAGGACCGCTTGTACTTGTCATTGCTTTAATACCCGTAATTGCAGCTCCAACGACTGCTGCAATACTACCTATTTCATCCTCCATTTGTATAAATCTACCACCAACTTGGGGCAATCTACGACTCATGTATTCGGGAACTTCATTTTGAGGTGTAATCGGGTACCCCGCAAAAAATCGGCAACCTCCAGCTATACAACCTTCAGCCATGGCAGAATTCCCCATTAAAACCGTCTTTCCAGGTTTTCCATCATAATCTTTATATCTTGACATATCATTCCTCCAATAAACTTAAATCAGTTATATAAATAGCGAAATCAGGACATATTAATTCACATGTTCCACAATATGTGCATCCCTTAGATTCTGGGTTTGTCGCTGGTGGGTAACCTGCTCTACTATTTAGTTCTGTATCTGGTATTATCGCTTTTACTGCACAGACATTAATGCACAGATTACAAGTCTTGCATCTATCCCTTTGTAGAAAAAGCATCTTTCCTTTTTCATTATTTTTATATAAGGCTGGCAAATATTTCTTCTCCATTGAATTTTAAAATGGTAAAAAGTCAATTGGTTATTTAATTAATTTTATCTGTAAGAATTTATTTGAAAAATATTTTCTACTAAAAATAGAAGAAATTTTATTTATGAAAAAATTCATCAATTCAATCTTTTTTAATGAATTTTGGATTAAAAAAAATATAAAAAAGAAATATTTTAAGTTTTTTAAAGAATAAATATTGTTACGCTTCGGTTTCTTTGAAACGTTTGGTTACATTTTCTCTCCAAGATTTTCTGCCAATCTCCCACATGGCACCTTGTTTATTTTCTCCCTTTTCTACGGCAGGAGTACCGATCCAGAACTTTCCTGGAGGAACTACTTTATTGTTTCCAATAAAGGCACCTGCACCTATTAATGCGTCATCACCAATTTTAGCACCAATCATGATTGTCGATCCAATTCCAATAACTGCATTATTACCAACTGAAGCTCCATGAACGATCGCTTTAAAACCAATTAAGTTGTTATCACCAATTTTTGTTTTAAAGCCATCTGCCGTATTAATGACTGCATCATCTTGAATAACATTATTCGCACCGATTTTGACAGCTGCAAAATCCCCTCTAATTATTGCGCCTTGATAAACAACAGTTCCTGGACCAATTTTAACCTTCCCAATTACCACTGCATGCTTTGAAATCCATGCAGTCGGGTCAATTTCAGGTTCAATAACCTTATCCTTTCTCTTAATTGATATTATTGGCATAATTTCTCACTTTTTGAAAATTTCTTTTTATGAAAACGATCAAGGTAACATTGAAAAAAATTCTTGTCTGTTTTGTGATAGATTAAAAAGAATGGAAAATTTCAACAATAAAAACATATTTTCTATTTTGATTTTATTCTTGGTAATAATTCTTTGGTTATTTTTGAAATTAATTCAGAAGGTATATTACCAACCAAGCTGGTTCCACTAACGAACATTTCACCAATTAATTTTCTATTTTCTTCATTCTCTAATGCCCAATCGATTAATTTATTAAAATTTTCATCTATATTGTCTACCATCATATCTCTCATCATTTTTTGAAAATTATATCCTTCTTTTAAACCAAATTTTGCCCAATTTCTTTGATATTCTTTCAAGATTTTCTTTGAATAATCTCCGATTTTTAGTGCCTTAATTGCGGATTGGGCGGCTAACTTCCCAGTTAAAAGAGCTGAAAATATACCCTCACCTATTATTGGTGCCACAAAACCCATAGAATCGCCAATACCCATAACTCCATCACCATATGTCCTTCCTTTTACACCTTGGATAGGTATTGGGTAACTACTTTTCCAAAATATCTTGAATTTTTTTTCATCAATCTTCTTTTTAAAAAAAGGTTGTTGAGTTAATTTCATTAAATAGTCCATGGCTCTTTTTTTACTTTTTTTCCAGATTCCTACCCCTATATTTGCTTTATTATCCCTCATTGGAAATAACCAAGCATAAGAATTAGGAGCAATATTATCATCAATAAAAAGTTGCATAGAATTAGAAAGCGGCTCCGACTCAATATATCCTTCAATTAATGCAACCGAACAAATTGCATAATCATCTTGAGTCCACTTTTTACGCAAACCAGCTTTTACAACTATTTTAGAACCCACCCCATCTGCGGCTATTACGATATTTGAATTGATTTCTTTAACTCCACTGGAATCTTTGATTTTCACTCCATTTATATAGTCATTATCATCTCTTACGATATCTATTACAGTTTTCTGATCTTGAATAATAGCACCTGCATCTAATGCTTTATCCCTTAAATATTGATCAAAGATTTTTCTATCAACAACGGTCTCTCCTGGGGTTTCTACAATTAGCTCTTTTCCAGTATTAGATCTTAAATACATATCTTTTGTATCTTTTTCTATTATGTTAGCTCTCTTTAATTCATCATAATTCAATAATCCTTCAGAATAGACGTGTTCTGGAACTCCTCCTCCACAAGGTTTACGCCATGGTAATTTTGCTTTATCAAAAATTATTACATTATAGCCTGCTTTAGCAATAATCGAACCGCATAAAGCTCCAGCAGGTCCAGCACCCGATATGGTTACATCATACATTCTACTAACCATGAAGGTATTTTATGCCAGTTCCTCCTTTGGGAAAACTAAATTGAATAGCGTTGTAATCACATACAGTCTCGCAAGAACCACATTCCATACATCTTTCTTTATAATCCTTAGCTAAAACCGATTTCCCCTTTTCCAATCTCCATATATTAACTGGACAAATCAATATACAACTTCCGCATCCAGTACAATTATCAATTACATGAATAATAAAGTCTCCTGGGTCTCCTTCTCTTGTCACTATTTCTTTCAAATTAATTTTTTCCATATTATCACTTTCTCTTTTTACTACTCCTTGTCAATTGGTCCATCATATCTTGAACCATTTTTAAACTCTCCAGCGGCTCTCGTAACACTTTACCAATTAAGGGCATAATAAACCTCATCATAAAAGGAACCAATAAATCTGCCTTAGTTGCTAGCATTTGATTCAGGCGTCTTAAATAAGTGATATGTGCCTCCCCCGTAGTAAATACCGCATATGTATCGTTCATTAGGGTCGAAAACCATTCCATATTCTTTGGATGGAATGGAAGATTAGCCCAAAATTCTTGCAATTCAGGACCCGCTTCAAATTCTACTCCAATTTCCGATTTTCTCCATTCATCTTCATACAATTTTAAGAAGGTTTTGGAAGTGTCTCCTGAATCAATAGCTTTTTTTGCAACTTCTGAAGCAATTTTCCCAGAAATCATAGCGTACCAAATACCTTCTGCCTCAAGAGGGCAGGGAAATCCTGCAGCATCTCCAATCAACATTACATTATCCGTAAAAGTCTTTCCAGGATGTTTTAACCAAGGCAAAAGGTGTGCATGAAATTCTCGAATTTTTGCCTTTGTTAATTTTATTAATTTTTGAACACCATCAACTCTTAAAGCAGTATTTAGATGTTGACGTGGATTTTTATCCCAAGCTGATAACCAATCGCCTAAACCTAGATGGAATCCATCAGCTTTAAAGAATTGATAAGCTCCCGGAAAACCTCCCCCCAACCATGTATGGATACCATTATCACCAATAACATCATCAACCAATTGCTTACTTCCACATTTAAAATCGTAACTAATTACTAATGTAACTTCATCCTT
>JABXJV010000524.1 GCA_013375355.1 Candidatus Helarchaeota archaeon | reverse complement strand
GTCAGTCCGAGAATTGTTAAATAGAGATTAATGAGATAAATAAAAAACAGCATATCTGTTTTTCTCTGATAAAAGGCATTTGAAGCCCACCTTGCTCTTTGACTGAAAAACTCTTTCAGCGATTTTGCAGGGTAAGTAGTCACAAAAGATTCTTTATTAGAAGAAAAATTAATTTTATCGTATTTTTTTATCAACTGCAGTAATAAAATATCATCACCTGATATCATGTGTTTTATTTTTGAGAACCCACCGACTTTATAAAAGGTCTCTTTTCTGAAAGCCAGATTTTGTCCAGATGCAGCAAGCGGAAATCCTAATGATATTGCGCCACCAGCCGCAGACATCATTGAAAGAAAATCCACGGCTTGAATCCCTGTAAAGACCGAATCTATTTTATTTTTTTCAGAAATCTGGGAAAAACCTGCAACCATACCGCAATCAGGAGTAAAGGTTTTGACCATCGATTCAATCCAATTTGGCTGTAATCTGCAGTCAGCATCTGTTGTTAAGATTATTTCTCCTCTGCTTTTCTTTATCCCTTCATTTAGAGCATATTTTTTCGGAGAAAATTTTTCCTCTCTCTCCCGAATCTCAAGAAGTATAATATTGTTTACATTTTTCTGAAATTCTTTTATTATTTTGCAGGTGTTATCTTCGGAGTAGTCATCTACCAATATAATCTCGAATCGGTCGTTCGGATAACTTTGTTTTGAGAGGTCAGAAAGACAATTCTTGATGTGTTTTTCCTCATTTCTTATTGCAATTACAACCGATATAAACGGTTTCTCATTACTGCTGAAGTTTCTCTTTATGAAAAGCCCGATTAAAAAGAGAATTCCCGAGACAAAATATATAATTGTAACTATTAAAAGAAAAATCACAGGCATTTGGCTTTTGCTTTGTAAGTTTTATCTTTCCATTTAAATTTTCCTCTGAGACCAAGGAAACCGAATATTGTTATATAAAAAGGATGAAGTAGAAATACCAACGTAAATTTCTTAATAGGCTCTTTTATGCCAAATCTTTTTTTGGTTTTTTTAACAAATGAATAGTCTGTGAAATATTTTATTAATAATGAAACAATAAATATCCATAAATATGAAGGCATAAGTAAAATACTTAAAAAAGAAAGTATAATAATCAAATTGAATAAGTAGAAAAATGCTGAGATAATCTTAACATTAAAAGGATACGGAATGAATTTAGATGCATGTCTTAAGCGGTTATTTAAAAAATCCTTGAAATTTTCAGCAGGCATAGAGGTAACAATTGGTTTCTGTGCGTATTTAATTATTAATTTAGTCTTTTTTCTAATCAGATGCATTAAAAGGTCATCATCGCCGGAAATATATTTTTTATATCTGCCAAATCCTCCGATATTGTTGAATATTTCTCTTCTGTAGGCGAGATTTCTGCCGGTGCATGTTAAAGGATATCCGATGCCTATTGCGCCTGCTGCTAAACCACCGAGTGAAATGGATTCAATAAATTGAAATGATGTTAATAAATTATCTTTATTTTTCTCATCAATTACAGGTGAAAAACCCGCAACCATCGCTGTCTCTTTGTCAAAGTAAGATACAATCTCCGAAATCCACCCTTTCTTAGGACGGCAGTCTGCATCAGTAGTCAGTATTATTTCTCCTGTGGAGTGACAAATGGCTCTCTCTATGGCATGCTTTTTCGGTGATAGATTGATATCTTCTTTCTCAATTCTAATTATGTGAAGGTTAGGAATCTCTGATTTAAAAGATTCTGCTACTTTGAAGGTAAAATCCTCAGAACGGTCATCAACAACTATCAATTCCCATCTGTCGGAAGGGTAGTCAATATATTTCATCGCATTCAAAATTCTTGCTATCTTCTTTTCTTCGTTTCTTGCCGGAATTACTACCGAAACTGAATAATATTTATTATTGTTTCCTTCTCTTAATCTTTTTAGACCGATTCTCAGAAGAAAAATGAAAATTGAATAAATTATAGAATAAAATAGAAAAATATAAAAAATCCAGACCATAAAATAACCAAATTGTACAATTAAAAATATATTTAATGTATAGACACAACAGTGTTCTGTCCCTATAATATGAAAATAGAATATTTATAAAAATTTATTAAGATAGTGCATTTATTTCCATTTTAAGAATAATAATTTAAATATAATTCATATTTTCACAAATGTTATTTTGTTTATAAGTGCCTTAATATATTAATTTAAAACAACAATTACAATAGGTATTTTATTAATGACACTTGACTTTTAATTTTTTTATTATTAATATAAAGCAATAAAAAATAAGAATAAATTTTTTTTATTTTTTAATATGATAAATGACAATTGTTCGAATTTGTATATAGTTAGTACACCAATTGGTAATCTTAAAGACATAACTTATCGAGCAGTTGAGGTTCTTTCATCAGTTGATTTGATAGCATCTGAAGACACAAGAAGAACTAAAATTCTTCTTGACCGTTATGGAATAAGAAAACCTCTTATAAGTTATAATGATATTAATAAAGAGAAGACTACGCCAAAGATATTAAAAAAATTACAGGAAAAAAGTTCAATAGCGCTTGTTTCAGATTCTGGAACACCCGGTATCTCTGACCCTTTGTATTATTTAATAAAAAGAGTTATTAGTGAAGGGATTAAGATAGTTCCTGTACCTGGTGCTTCTGCTCTTCTTGCCGGTGTAGTGGCATCAGGTCTTCCTAATGATAGGTTCGTTTTTGAAGGTTTTATACCAGCCAAAAAAGGCAGAAAGAAAAGACTTTTACAATTAAAGGATGAAGTAAGGACTATTGTTCTTTTTGAATCTCCTCACAGACTTATAAAAACCCTTGAAGACATTAGAAATTTCTTGGGAAATAGAAAGATTTCCATAGCCAGAGAGATAACCAAAGTTTATGAAGAATTTATCAGAACTGATATAAATTCAGCATTAAATCTATTTTCTGAAAAAAAACCAAGAGGGGAGTTCGTTTTAATTATTGAAGGAAAAGATAAATAAAGGATTAAATTTTATGTCAAAAATATCTGATTCAATTTTTAAAGAGCGGAAGATAAATTTACTTCCTAATTGTATTCAAGACGTTTATTATAAATTAATAAATCCTCTCGTTAGTTTCTTGATAAAGAGAGGAATTCATCCGAATTCATTAACCACATTTGGTTTATTACTTAGCATACTATCTGCGGTATTACTCGCAAAAGGAAAAGGCTATTTTTTCTGGGCTGGTTTATCAATAATGGTAGCAGGCACATGCGATGTGATAGATGGTAAAGTAGCCAGAGCTACTGGATTAGGTTCAAAGTTCGGTGCTCTTTATGATTCTGCTATTGACAGGTATTCAGAAGTGATAATGTTTTTAGGCGTCTTTTTTTATTTTGTTGCAAATGGGATGTATACTAATTCTATTGCTGTGTTTATTGCAATTAGCGGTTCGCTTATGGTAAGTTATATTAGGGCAAGGGCTGAAGCTCTGGGGGTACAGTGCAGAGTGGGTATAATGCAGAGAGCAGAAAGAATTGTCTTTTTAGCAGTCGGTGCTTTATTTGGTGATATTACCTTTGTTTCGCCATCTTATCCAATTTCACTTATTGTTGTAATATGGTTCATAGCTATCGGTGCAAATTTTACCGCTGTGCAAAGGCTGTATTATGTCTGGAAAGAGACGTATAGTTTTAAGCTTGCTGTAAAAGAAGAAAAAGAAGGAGAAGACCTCCAGAAACAGGATATATAAAAATACATTGAATAAAAAACATTTACAATTTTAAAAGGGAATATATGATTAAATTCAAAAGGACATATACCACATTTATTGTAATATTGCTGGTAATTTTCACACTTAGTATATTCCATTACGGATATGAACTTATATTCTCCTCCCCGATTGATGATGAACTTGATTTTAGATTGCTGAGCAAAATATTTAGAGAGGTAAAGAACAAATATGTTGAAGAGATAAAAGAGTCGAAATTAATAAAATCGGGAATAGATGCAATACTTGGAGAACTTGACCCATACACAACTTTTTATGGTAAATCCAGGGCAAGTCAGTTAAAGTCAATTACTACTGGAAAATATGGAGGGATTGGATCCTATGTAACTATGATTGAAGGTGAGTTTACAATAGTTTCCCCTACGGAAGATTCACCAGCAAAAGAAGCAGGTATTAGACCGGGAGACGTTGTTGTTAAGGTTGATGGGATTGATACGAAAGGGCTGAAAATAGATGAAATAACAAATATGATTAAGGGGAAGCCGGGAACAAAGGTAAAATTGACAATAAAAAGAGAAGGAGTACTGGGAACGCTTGATTTTGCGATTACAAGGAGAAATATTCGAGTGAAGGATATTCCATATTGTAAGATGATGGATAACAATATTGGATATATAAAATTAAGCCATTTTTCTAAAAACGTTTCCGGGGAACTGGTTAGAACAATCCAGGAATTTCAAAAATCCGGTCTTAATGGACTGATATTAGACCTCAGAGGTAATCCTGGAGGTCTTTTAATATCGGCGATTAGTGTAGTTGACCTGTTCGTAAAAAAGGGAGAATTGATAGTTTCAACTAAAGGAAGAAACAATAAGTTTAATTCTGTGCATAGGTCAAAGAAAAATCCAATTTATTATGACAAACCTCTTATAGTTATAGTTGACGATGTTAGTGCCAGTGCCTCAGAAATTTTAGCAGGTGCAATTCAAGACCTCGACAGAGGAATTATAATTGGCAGAAAAACATTTGGTAAGGGATTAGTGCAGACCATTTTTTATCCTACGCCAGAAACAGCACTGAAAATCACTACTGCAAGGTATTACACTCCAAGTGGGAGGTGCATTGATGGAACAAAGATTAGTTCTGATGAAGAAATTGATGACAAAGAAAATGTTTATTATACCAAAGCAGGCAGGATTGTTAGCGGAAGCGGTGGGATTACTCCAGATATTGTTGTTTCGAATGATAATAACTTTATATCGGAATTATTAGACCAGTTAAAATTTCTGAAATTTGCTATTAGTTATGCTAACAAACATCCAAACCTCCAGAAAGTTGAGATAGATAATGAGATTTTAGACCAGTTTAAGGAATTCGTCATTCAAAGCAGATTTAAAACAAAAGAGAGTGGTTTTAAGGAAATCGAGAAACTGGAAGAAATAGGAATTAAGAAAAATTACGGCACCGAATTTGAAAATTATATTAAAAAGTTAAAGAAAATTACCATTGAAAAAAATAGATATGACTTCGCTTTTTCTGACCCCTTTATTGTCTATAGTCTTAAAAAGGAGATAAACTGGGTTATAGGAGGGGAAATAGCAAAAATTGAATCAACAATTGATGATGATGTTGACTTGAAGGAGGCTGTTAGAATACTTAGCGACCCTGATAAATATAACCAGTTATTGAAAGATATACACATTAGTAAGGGTTCTATGAATTAAAAGATTGATATTAAGGCGAAATAATGAAAGTTTTTTGCGACTTTGATGGAACAATTACTGTTAAAGATGTTGGTGCGCAATTCTTTAATACATTTATGATGAAAAAGAGAATGGATGTTGTGGATGACTGGATGAATGGAAAAATAACTACAAGAGAGTGTCTGATTCTCGAGTGTTCTCTGGTGAGGGCTACAAAAGAAGAGATTGATAAACTTCTTAATAATCAAGAAATCGAAACTTCGTTTATAAACTTTGTTAATGAACTTTATAAAAATAATATTGAACTGGTTATTATTAGTGATGGTTTTGATTATTATATAAATAAAGTCCTTGAAAAGTATAGTCTTGAAGATATTAAATACTATGCTAATAGATTGATTCTTTATGATAATAATCGGGTAAGACCGGAGTTCCCTTATTACGACCCTAAATGTCCTAAGTGTGCAAATTGTAAAGGATTACAAATAGAAAGATTGAAATCGGACAGCGAAGTATCTGTTTATATAGGAGATGGATATTCTGACAGATGTGCGGCATCTTATGCTGATGTTATTTTTGCCAAGGGAGATTTTTTTGATTATTGTTCAGAAAATAACATATTATGCTATAATTTTAATGATTTCAATGATATTTTAAAGGTTTTAAAGCAAAAATATCCATCTTGTTTTCATTCTGAAAACAGTAGATGATTTTGTTAAATAAGTTTTATTTAATATATGATATTTAACAACCCATGGGCAGAAGCCTGTGGGTTAAATATTTAATAGAAATTTTTTTCCGTCTTGGCGGGTCATCTGTGGCGAATATCAAACTTTTTTTCAAAAAAAATTTCAAGAATAAATATTTTAAAATGGAAGATTTTTTGAATAAAGAGGATTTAATCGATTTTATCGGGAAGATTGGGGATGAGGAAAATACTGATGTTTATTTGGTCGGCGGCTGCATTAGAAACGAACTTCTCGGTATAGAAACCGAAGATATAGACTTTCTTGTAATAGGAGATGGTGTGAGGTTTGCAAAGATAGTTGCAGAGAGACTGAAAGCAGGGAGTCCATTGGAATTCAGCGAGTTCGGAACAGCAGTTTTATGGTATAAAAATTTGAAGATTGAATTTGCAGGTGCACGAAAAGAGGTTTACGAACCTGATTCAAGAAAACCTAAGGTGAGCGAGGGAACAATTATAGAAGACCTTAAAAGAAGGGATTTTACTATAAACACACTCGCAAGAAAAGTAAATTTCAAATCTAAAGGTGATATAATCGACCTCTTTGGTGGAATTGAGGACATAAATAAAAAGTTAATAAGAACCCCAGTTGAACCAGACATCTCATTTAGCGATGACCCGTTAAGGATGCTGAGGGCAATTAGATTTGCCGCACAATTCGGATTCAGAATAGAAAAATCGGTATATAACGCAATAAAAAATTTGAAAGAACGGATAAATATTGTATCCAAGGAGAGAATATCAAATGAATTAATGAAAATACTTTCTTTAAAAAAACCATCTTTGGGATTTAAATTATTGAAATACAGCGAACTTTTGGAAATAATCTTCCCCGAATTAAATAGTTTGAGTGGGGTTGAAAACCAGAATGGTTATTTACATAAAGATGTGTTTCTTCATACCTTAAAGGTTGTGGATAATGTTGCTGAAAAGTCCGATGATTTAGATTTAAGGTTTGCTGCATTAATGCATGATATTGCAAAACCTCTGACTAAAAGGTTTCATCCCGAATCTGGATGGACGTTTTATGGTCATGATGAACTCGGTTCAAAAATGGTAAAAGAGATAGTGAAAAATATGAGACTCCCCTCAAGCCTTGGCAATTATGCTCAAAAACTTATAAGGATGCACCTTCGTCCCATTTCACTCTCCGAAGAGAATGTTACTGACAGTGCTATAAGAAGGTTTATAGTTGAGGCAGAGGATGACCTTGACGACCTGATGACACTCTGCAAAGCAGATATAACGTCGAGCAATCCTCAAAGAGCCGCTGTGCATCTCCAGAATTTTAACCGTGTAATAAAAAGAATTGATGAGGTTAAGGAAAAAGACCGCCTCAGGGAGTTTAAATCACCAGTTAATGGTCACGAGATTATGGAGGTTTGCAATATCAAACCAGGGAAAAAGGTGGGAATTTTGAAAAAGAAAATCGAAGATGCAATCCTCGATGGAATTATTCCCAACGACCATGATAAAGCATTTGAATACCTGCTCAAAATAAAAGACAACATCCTTTCTGAATAAAACAGGTTTATTTCAAGATTTTTTAAGTGCGTTTTCCTTTAGCCCTTTTCACATAATTTCTTCACCAAAAAATAATTATGAATTTTTTTGATATAAGATTGTATTTATTATAGTAAATCTGCAATAACCTTAAAATTAATTGAAAGATAGTTATGAATGTATTAAGATTAATGGGAGTAGAGAAGACATATCAAATGGGTCTTGATAGTGTTCATGCTTTAAGAGGAATAGACCTTGAGATAAAGAAGAATGAATATGTCTCTATAATGGGACCTTCCGGTTCTGGAAAATCAACTTTATTGAATATATTGGGCTGTCTGGATGTTCCCTCCGAAGGAAGCTATTTTTTTGAGGAAGAGAATGTCAGCGAGATGAACGATAATCAACTCGCTGAAATAAGGAATAAAAAGATTGGGTTTGTTTTTCAGACATTTAATCTTCTGCCAAGAGTTGACCTTTTGAACAATGTGGAATTACCTTTGGTTTATGGTAGCGTTCTGAGAAGTGAAAGAAGGAAAAAAGCTTTGGAAGCGCTTGAGAGAGTTGGACTTGGAGAAAGATTCCGTCATAAACCAAATGAAATTTCAGGCGGAGAAAGACAGAGAGTTGCTATTGCAAGAGCAATTGTAAATAACCCCGCCATTAT
>JABXJV010000523.1 GCA_013375355.1 Candidatus Helarchaeota archaeon | reverse complement strand
CAACCTTACTCTAATTTTTCAAAAAATATTTAAATTTATTAAAAGAATTAATAAACACTAAGAAAATCTGTAAGGGAGTTTCTTTACTACTATTTATATGCAAAATTATACTAATTGAACTGGGAGAATTAACTGGTGTCAGATTTATCGCAAAAAGAAATTTTAAAACAAATCAACGAATTATTTCTTCAAGCAGAAGAAGAGGAACAGAAATATAATTGGAATAAAGCAATAGAACTTTTAAAAAAAGCGGAAAAAATTAGTTTAGATAAAGGATTAAAGGAAATTGAAGGGGATATTTATTATAAATTGGGGGAAATATATCAAATAGCAGCGGATTTCCAAAAGACAGAAGAGAAAATTTTAAATAACTTTCAATTATCAATATCAAGTTTTCAAAGAGCGTACAATGCATTTAAAGAAATTCAAAATGAAGAAAAGATTAATGCATCTTTAGGTTTTATTAATTTTTTAAAGTGTATATCTGGATTTAAAGATGGGAAAGAAGAAATTTTATTAAAATCAGCAAAAATCTATTTCAAAAAAGCAAAATTAATTTATTTAGAAAAAGAAAATGTAAAAGATTCACTTGAAATGGGAATTTTTGAAAGTAGAACATTAAATTCTCTACTTGCTCAAAAACTCCTCCATATTGATGAACATACAGATTTCATGGAATTAGCTTTAGAATATGAAAAATTAATAAAGAAAATTTGGCAAGAACTAAAAAATCAGCAAGATTTTCCTGAATTTTATGTTTATCACTTTGTAATCAGTATTGTGGAATCCTGGCATTGGTTTACCACTTATCTACCAGCTGAAAATTTAGTAAAAAGACAATTTTTAATTGATGCTAAGAAAATAATTCAAGAACTTATCGATATATTTGAAAAGTCGACAAAATTAATGGTTATATGTATTGCTTATTTAATATATTCAATGTTGAATATGATAGATGCCATATTTTTTGTAGATAATCAATTTGAACAAAAAAAATATTTAAAACTGGCTCAAAAATGGCTTAAAAAAGGGGAAACTTTATTACCTAAAATTAGTACAAATTCGATGTTTATAATATTTTATTTCCTACGATTTACTACTGCAATATTTTTAACATATTTTGGTTTCTTTGCCAAAGATTTTAAAAATGTTATGGAAGATTTAAATCTTTTTATTAATTTAGTTCCTTTATCCTTCCCTAAGATAGTATTTGAAAATACAGTTTTTCTTACAGCATCTGTCTTCACAATTGGTGCTCTTAATCGCTCCACTCCAGATATTCAACGGATGGATTTTGCGAAAATATCTTTAAATTTGGAAAAGGTTTTAATATTTTCAAAATTAAAAAAACCAACTTATAAAATGTATTATTTGAACAGATATGTCGCACTAAGCATAAATAATATAATAATAGGAGATTTAATCAAGGATAAAAAGGAAAGCTGTGAACATTTAGAAATCTCGTCAGAAAGTTTTAAAATAATATCAAATTATAGCTCTCCAATATTAAATTATAATGTATTTTATTTAGGTGGTGCTTCTAGAACTGCAATTTTATTGGCTAAAAATTCATTAAAAGAATCAGAAAAAATTAATTATTATAAGAAAGCAATAAAATTTCTTTTACAAAGTATTAGGATAAAACAGCCCTTTTTTCACATAGAAAATTTGTTTTTAATTGGGGATGTTTATTATGAATTAGGAAAATTAATAAATGATGATAAAATATTCAAAAAATCTTATTTAGCTTATATGGATGCAATTGAATATTTTAAAAATAAGGGATATTTTAATTTAGTTGGCTCAGCTTATATAAATCTCGCAAAAGTTGAAGATCGATTAGGAAATTTTATCAGTGCAGCAGAAAATTATAAGAAGGCGGTTGATTCATTTGATCAAGCAATTCTAACCCTTACTTATACAAGGTTAGGTAAAAAAATTGAAAAATTGAAAAAGTATGTAGAAGCTTGGAACCTAATTGAGATTGCTAAATCATATCACGTAAAAGAAGACCATTATAATGCACAAATAAATTATGAGCAAGCAAGTAATATATTAAAAAATCTTCGTGAATATAAATTTGAAGCTCCTTATTATTCGGCATGGGCAATCCTAGAAAAAGCAGAAAATTTAAGCAAACAAAATAAACATCAAGAGGCTGCCGAAACTTATTCAGTATCTAAAGATGAATTTAAAGATGCAACTGAAGTCCTCAATTCCTATTTACAAAAAAGAAAATATCCTGAAGATTTAGAGAGAATCTCAAAATTAATTCAAGTCGCAGAAATTCGGAAAACATATTGTACCGCCCGTTACCAGATTGAAACTGCGAGATTAGAGAGTAAAAAAGGAAATCATTTAGTTGCAGCAGAGTTATACAATAAAGCCAGTTCCCTTTTTGAAAATCTATGTCAAATATATGAAGTTAAACGAGAAAAAGAAGAATTAATGGCAATCTTTTATTTATGTAAAGCTTGGGAAAATACGGAACGCGCAGATGTAGAAAAGAAATCATCCCTCTATGCAAAAGCCTCTGAATTATTTGAAAAAGCAAGTAATATCTTTCCAGAAAGTAGAATGAAACTATTGTCAATAGGAAATTCACTTTATTGTTCAGCCCTAGAATCTGGAAGCTTATTTGATAAATCTACAAATTTAGAAGAAAAAATCAATTATTATAGAAAAATAAAAATGCACTTAAGGGAATCATCAAAAAATTATCAATTAGGCGGTTTTGAGAAAGATGCTCAATGGGCACTAGCAACTTCTACTTATTTTGATGGAATATGGCATTTAATTCAATCAGATTATGAGATAGATCATTCTAAAAAGAGTCAATATTTAAGTATAGCAACAAATTATCTCAATAATGCGTTAGACATCTTTGGAAAAGCGGGATATAAGCAAAGAAGGGAAGAAATTTTGAAATATCTTAAAATGATCAAAGATGAAAAGGCTATTCTTACCTCTGCATTGAATTTTATAGAAAAACCCGCAATTTCTTCAAGTACTGTTGGAATTTCAGCCCCATCATGTCCCATTGAAATCAGTTCCTCGGTCAATATTGATGAGATGCAAAGAACGGATTTACAGACTGAGTCTGAAATTAACTGGCATAAGAGGATCCACCACATTTATTTATTCATGCCTAATGGAACCTGTATTTACGACCATCCTTTTAAACCAGAAGAAGAAATTGAGCCTCAATTAGTTGCGGGCGGATTGACTGGCATTTCTGGGTTAATACAAGAGATAACTAAAAATAAAACAAAAATAAAAATAGTTGAGCAAGAAGAAATGACAATCCTTCTTGAATATGGAAATTATTTAAATATTGCTTTAATGACAGAGGAGAATTTAATTACACTACGGAATAAATTAAAAAAATTAATTGAAGAAGTGGAAGATTTTTATCAAGAAGAATTAGAAACCTATTCGGGAAATATAGGCATTTTTTCAAAAGCAGGTAAATTTATTCAAAAAATATTTGAAAATTAATTTTATTATCCAGAAATTATTTAAGAATATCCTTCGCAGCATCCAGGAATTGATTAGCCTCGTTTAAATTTCCCTGAATCACGAGCTGGTTTGTTGCGAGGCATTCCTTCAAACCTGAATAAGGGTCTTTTTTCAGAAGTTCCATAAATGAGTCTGGTGAAATTATCATGGTCACTTCGGGAGACGGATAATCTCCAGTTCCGAACTTCACCGTTCCATCCCTTGTAATTACAATGAAGAATCCTTTACTGTTCATTTTCCATGATATGATCTTGCCCCAATAACTCTTCTTTATCCATTTTTTAATTCTTTCTTTAGCAGTAGCTTCCTTATTTATTTTATCTGCAAGAGTCTTTACCCAGTTAATCACATCATCTACATTAACCATTATATTATCTCCTTTTTATTTTACACTCGCTATCCACATTTTAATTGCCTCAATCACAGCTTTTTTCGATTCATCGGGGTAAAATTTACCGAATTTTTTAATCACCGCCGCCTTGAACTCCTTCAATAAATCCTCCTCAAACAATGTGTATACTCTAAATTTCACGTCATCTCGAACAAATTGTTTTAATGAAGGCATAGCAAGCCCTAGATCGAAATCTTCCCTGATGAATGGACCCGTTGGTTTTTTCTCATTTTTACTCATAATTATTCACCATTTTTCATTTATTTTTTGATATCCATTCCTCGATCGCTTCCATTATTGCCTTATCAGCTTCAAATCTTGTAAATTTTTTATATTTCTTTTCCACGATTTTCTTGAAAGAGTCAAAAAGAGGATGATCGAAAATTAATGTCAGTCTGAACTTTTGGTTATCTTCATAATACTTAATAAGACTCGGAAAGGATTTTACTAGACTTGGCTGATATTCATCAATATCTTCTTTTGAGACACGTGGTTTACCTAACCATTCACTCATTAGCATCACCATTCATTAAAATTATTTTGTAAATAATTTATCCCCCCAATGATCAATATAAACATAATCCTTTAATTTGGGCTTTGCAATAGCGGGCATTTTTTTATCTGGGTACCCAATATAAACGCATCCGAGCGGTTCCCACGACCTTGGAATGTTAAGATAGTCACACATCAATTCTTTTCTTCTATTTTCAATAACAGGATGAATGTCGTAATTGCATCCCAGCCCAAGTGCTATAGCCGCTAACCACATATTTTCAATGCAACAACCAGTTGCCCCAGCAAAAATATAATCAGTCATTCCAGCTGTACTTGCGGGATATTCAATCCAACTTGAATGCGTGTAACAGGGTATAATCACTGTGTCTGCTTGAGCGGGATATTTCATATATTGTTTATATGTTTCCATCATTGATGTTAAACCTGTACCGCCGGTTGTTATTCCCATAGCGTTCCCCAATTCCATTGTTTCCATATTACATTGTAACATCATATTTTTAAAATTCTCATCTTTCCTGACCACGACAAATCGCCAGTGCTGTAGATTCTCGGGATTGGGAGCCCATTTTGCCACGTCCATAATTTTTTCTATTTTCCAGTCTTCAACAGGGTCTTCCTTGAAAATACCAATACTAGCTTGTTTTTTCTGAGCCTTTTCTAGTTCCATTTCTGGGGTATCTTCAAATTCTAATTTATCACTTCGATAACCTAAACGGACATAATTATTTCCCCAGAGTTCTTCGTAGAAGACCCCCTCAAGTGGTGCTCTTGCAGGACCCACATAGCGAGGTTGACGAGGAACTCCAAAGGAAAAAGCCCCTAGGAA
Organism: Candidatus Helarchaeota archaeon; assembly: GCA_013375355.1. Next base: position 476 of record JABXJV010000523.1, on the reverse strand, counting down.
TTCCCAAGAATGGGGTATACCAAGACGATCAGCTACCATTTCCCTTCTCCTGGGATCGTTCGTGGGCATCGCATTCAACGCACAAGCATAACCTAGTTCGGTTGTGGTTAACCACATTGATTGGCAGGCCATCCCTATCATAGCGGAACATACGTGGGGAACTGGAATTGTAACAAAAGGTATCATTTCTGACCCCCACGCACCTCTGGACCAGCAAGGCATTATTACAAAGGACGAATCTCCAGGATAATTCCATAACTCTCCTGTAGCCGAATCTCCTCTCACCTTTTCTTGCACTCTCTTATCAGAAATATACCACAAATGCCCTCTCATAATTTCAGATGAAAGACCAAACAATAAGGAGGCAGTTTCTTGACCGAATTTACCTAACTTGGTTTTCGTACGGTCATCAGTAACGACAAGAAACCGCCAGGGGAAAATACCATAAAGAGGTGAAGGAATTGTTCTGAATTTCT
>JABXJV010000522.1 GCA_013375355.1 Candidatus Helarchaeota archaeon | reverse complement strand
AATAAATGTACTTATTGCCCCAGTCAAAATTAATTTCCAAATATGTGAGTAACGATAATGCCCCACCTCATGAGCAAAAACAGACCTCACCTCATCAACCGTAAAATTATTCAGAAGGTTGTCCCCAAGTATAATCCTTTTACTCTTTCCGAGACCGGTGAAACCAGCATTCGCCTTTTTGGTATTTTTGCTAATATTGAAAGAAAAAATCCCCTCAATTTTAAGCCCAACCTTTTCACATAGTTCGGTCAACCTTGTCTTTATCTCTAAATCCTCAATGGGTCTAAATTTGTAAAATAATGGAAAGATAACAAGCGGAGCAATCTCCGATAAAACAACTGTAAATATAAAAATCATTATACCTACTGCTATCCACCAAAGGTCACCAAAATTCCTTAAAAAATAATATAAAAGAAATATAAGAGGAAGAAATAATACCACTGAAACCCCCAGCGATTTTAAAGATTCCCTCACCCAAGCAACAAGAGTCTGATTCGAAAGCGAATATTTATGCTCAAGTATAAATTCAATATAAAAGTTTAAAGGAGTAAATATTATTAACTCTATAATCCCAATAATTAAAATAAAAATAAAAAACTGAATATATGGATTATCATTAAAAGAGACCACAAAGTCTCTTATTTTCAAAGATAAACCAGAAAATACTAATATTAAAAGAAAACTCAACAGAAGTCCAAGTTCAATCAACGAGAAAATTATTTTTTTTCGGTTATACTCTTTCGCTTTGTCGGGCTTTTTATAATTTTCTCCAATCTCTTCTATTTCGCTCATTCAACGTCAATAAAATTCTAAAACATATTTGATATTTACTAAAAGTTTTTTTTGCACAATTTTTTTGTGAAAAAAATTGCTAATTCAAAATATACAAATATTCTATTATAATTTAAATTATACTATTTAAATATAAAAAGTTTCAATTGAAAAGGAAATATTTTACAAAAATATAACAAACAGGAGAAGATAATATAAATGAATCAAATCTATCCAGCACTCCACCATGCCCCGGAATAATAGGGGATGAATCTTTAACACCTGCTTTTCTTTTGATTGCGGACTCTATAAGGTCTCCAATTTGACCAAAAATGCCAACTATAATTCCTATACCCAATGCTCCCCAGACACTCAAAAAACTTATATATACGTGCTTTGCTATTATAGATGAAATAACTGCTCCTAAAAATCCACCAACTGCTCCTTCAAGGGTCTTTTGCGGGCTTATTGATGAAAAAAAACTATGTCTCCCAAATCTTCTACCTGTAAAAAATGCTGTAATATCAAGAAACCATACAGAAACAAATATAAGCGATGCAATCTTACCTCCCGCAAGTGGCTGTAAACCCACATTATCCACATGCACAAGAATTAATAGAATTGCTGTTATAAAAACAGACAAATATAAAGTTCCAAAAAATGTCCATGATATCTCTTTTAATACACTTTTATCTCTCCTTATAAAAATCATTGGGGAAAGCGATAACAGAAAGATTAAAAATGTCAAAAAAAAGTATCTTCCGCTGAAAAAAAGGAAATCAATAAATATCAGAATTCCGAAAAAATACCCATAAATCGAATAATGATAAATATCCATTTTGTTAAGCAGATAAAAAAATTCTTTTAACGAGTATATGAGCATAAGGAACACAATAACAGAAAATACCCATTCCCAATAAATAGCAGAAAAAAATATAAAAGGACCGAATACAGCCCCAATTATAATCCGTAATTTAAGATCCTTATTCATATTCATAAATATTGATAAAATTGACCATCACGAATATTCGAGATAAGTCTAAAGTTCCTTTTCCGCTTTAAGCATAACCGCTGGGCGGACTAAGGCAGAGCTTACTTTCCTTACAAAGAAAGAAAGTCATTTTAAATATAATGCAAGAAGCCCGATTAACATATCTCCTTTCAAAATATTATTTACCCTTCTCAAACTATACTTATCCGGATTTTTAAATAATAAGTAAATTACATAAAAAATCGTCAAATCAACTCCAAAAACAACAATTAAAAGATACACTAAACTGTATTCAAGGAATAAATAAGGATAAAGTGTAAGGAGAGAAAGGAAAACAAACACAGCGGTAACAAAATAAATAGATTTTTTGATACCGTATTTGATAGGAAAGGTGCATAGTTTAGCAGCACTATCTCCCTCTATATCTTCTGCATCTTTAATTATTTCCCTTCCGAAATGGAATAAAAAAGCAAAAATTGCTGGAATATAAGCACCTTCAATATTTCCAACAGCCTCCCCACCATAAATAAATGCAAGCCCGGTAAGAAAACTTATAATAATGTTACCAATTAATATTGTATTCTTTATGAAACTGCTATACAAAAACAATAAAATAACAGCGGTCGCTGCAATAAACACCCCATTTAAACTGATAAAAAAACTGATGCTAAATCCAATTATAGAAATTATAATCCAAAAAATAAGAGCATCTAATTTGCAAATAATACCCGAAGGAATAGGTCGATTGGGTTTATTTATCATGTCCGATTCTGCATCAAAATAATCATTTAATACATTACCCCCTCCACATATAAGTGCTGCGGATAAACATGCATAAAATAACTTTTCCAGGGGATAAATATTTCCACCAACCCACGCTCCAATAAATACCGAGATAAAGGTAATTAATATATTAACGGGCCTGAGAAGTAAAATTATGCCATAAGATTTTTTATAATAATTTCTTAATATATAATAATTCATCGCTATTTCAATTTGACTTTTTTACTAAATTTACTAATATTTATCAAAATATCAATAAATTATAATTTTATGGATAATTTTTATTTATTTTTTAAGGCTATATGCAAAATTGGAAAATGTGATGCTTTATATAATGGGAAATTTTCCCATTTTTGTGGGAATTTTGTCCCAAAAAGTCCCATTTTTCCCATATATGTGAGTTTTTTGGGAATTTTGTGTCAGGGTTAACTTATTTAATTTCAAGGGTTAAAGCCAATATTTATTCGAAAAAAAGGGCATTTTTTTTATCCTCAGATTTCATTTATTGTATGTAATAATTTGTTATTATTCATTTTATTGATTCAATATTTTATTTTTCATTAAAAAATTATCAGCGTTGGTATATATTATAACATTGCTTATTTTTGTTATGTAATAATATAACAAATTAATGGTAAGAAGTCAAGGAATAAATAAAAAGCTGTTAGCTTTTAGCTATTAGATAGGATAAGAGGATTATCCACCAAAACAATAATTGAAACAATAATAAAACGCGGGGGCAAGCCCGAAGGGCAAGGGGCAGAGTCAGAAAATTTGGGGAAACGACACTTATTTGTTTTTATTTTTTGGTTT
>JABXJV010000521.1 GCA_013375355.1 Candidatus Helarchaeota archaeon | reverse complement strand
CTTTTTAAGATTAAACTCAATTTCTTCAACCTTCCTTTTTAACTTTTCGCTAATTCCAACTGAAACCTCCGTTTTTATATTCTGATAATTTCCAATATTTTTTGCCTCGATTCCCTCTGTTGCAACTACCTCACCGCCAATTATAGAGCCTTTCTTCCCTTTAACGGTTACCTTACCATCTGCATAAACTTTACTACGAAGTATAGCTTCACCGACAATTACATTTCCTTTACTGTAAATGTTTTGATTTTCAATAAACTTTAAAATTACATCACCATCAGCCTTCACAACTCCAGCCCCCCTTCCAATAATCCCCTTCTGAAGTAAAATCTTACCGGCTGCCTCTATTTTTGCATCCTCAACAACTCCCCAAATATCAATATCACCGCCAACCTTGATCTCAAATCCACTCTTTACATCCCCCTTTACAAGAAGAGAACCCATATAATCTATATTTCCTGTACTGTAGTCTATATCTCCACTAACCACATAAGCAGGTTCTACCTCTACTAAAATATTACGCCTAAAAATAATATGCCCATCGATTGTAGATATTAAGATATTGGGATTTTCCGGCATTGGCATAGTATTTTTACCTTGCGGCAGTTTTCTTCTTTCTCCTTCCTTGGGAGGTATTGGCTTTCCTGTTACTTTTTTCCCCTCTACTCCCGGCTTTGGAGGTATGACTTCAACAAGTTTTCCCCCTTTTTTTATATTCTGGATTAGGTTCAAATCTTTAAAATCTACATTCCCCTTTTCATCTTCCTTGGGCTTTACTTCCCTGTTTACGTCAAAAAAATACTTAATCTTACCATCCTCTCCATCAACTGGTAGAAGACCACTCGCAATTAATACTTCCTTGTCAAAAATCCTGTTTTCGAATATCTCCTTCAAAAGTTCATCATTAATCCCATAAACAACATCCGATTTTTTCAGTTCTCGTATTGCGTCATCATAGGTAGCTTCCTCTCCGTTAATCGCTGGTATAACCTTTATATAAGCCTCTAATTCATCATGTGTTACCTTTACTTTTACTTCTCCATTTTTTACTATCTTTTCCCCATCTTCTTCTTGTTTATTTACCATTTAAATTCCATTCAATTATTGTTAATGTATTTCTAAAATTAATAAACCTAATATATTATAATAAAAATAAACCACAATATCAAGTATATAAACACAAAATATTAACAAAAAAGGCAGAATTAAACTTAATCCTGCCTTAAAAAACCAATTAGAATTTTATTTGATGAATTATCAAAATTATATGCCTAAATCTCTTAAAATCTTCTCAGACAATTCTGAAATTGCCTTTTTACTATTATAAAAACTATTTTTTATCTTTTCTCCAATTTTATTTACTTTTTCTTCTCTGATATTAGGTGTCCTTTTAAGTTCTGTTTTATATTTTGAAGCAATTCTATTTCCTAAAATTTCCGTATTAAAAAGAACCGATGCAAGGAGCATTTTAGACAAATCTTCCTTTACACCAGGATTGTTATAAAAGTTGGTTTCTATTTTCGATAATGCTGATTGTATCTTTTCCTGTCTTACATCAGGGATTTCGGAAAGTGCTTTTTTTGCGACTAAAAATTCTACTTTATCCTTTTGTAATGCCTTTCCTTTTTTAGAAATTACAACTGTGTCTTTAACATCTAATACATTTTCTTTGGAAGCTTTAACTTGTTTTCTTTGAAAAATTTGTGCCTTAAATATCGAGACTATACTACTTATACGCATAAATTTTTCGCTCCTTTATTCAACTATATCAATAAAACCATTATCCCCTTTCAAAGAACTCAAATATTTTTCATAAACACCTTTTCCGACTTTAAGTCTTTTTAAGTCTTCTAAAACAGTATCTTTCTGTCTATTTAATAAAACTTTTACTTTATCATCAAGTTCCGAAATTTTTTTCAACAGTTGAGAAATTTCAAGAATAACCCCTCCAAATTCATTTTTCAGTTTCTCGACAGTAATTTCATTTTCTTTTAAAATTAACCCTATCTTTTCCTCAATTAATTTTATCTTCTCAGTTTTTTCTATACTATTTTTTAAGATTTCATTTGCCTTTTCAAGCTCACCAGAGTCGACAAGACTTTCAAACTGCTCAGTATACTCAAAAATTTTATGACAAAGTTTTAGTTCCTCATTAAGTAGTTTATCAATTTCAATTTTATAATTTGTGGTTGCCACGGTGTTTTGGGTATAAAATTTTTTTTGTTTTAAATATACAGTTTTTTTCATTAATGTCAAGGAAATTAAAAATAAAAAAAAAGGATAGCCTTTATAACAGACTATCCTTTTTAGACTGAATAATATTGATTTTAAATCCCAAACAACTTAAGCAAACTCTCCCCAATTTTAGAAATAACTTTTGGAGAGGAATAAAAGTCTTGATCAACCTTTGAAATAACTTCTTTAACCTTTTCTTCTCTAACAGCCTGAATATTTTTTACTTCGCCATTTTGTAAATCATTAATTTTATGATTTTTCTGCAGGTCTCTGGCTTCAGAAGAAATCTCTACCTTATCCTCAGTTGAATTTAAAGGTTTAGAACTTGATTTAACTCCTTTTCTCTGAAAAAATTGTGCAGTTATTATCTGAAGTATATTTTCAATCCTCATAATATTTTCTTATTTTAATTCCTTTTAGTCTAAGTATTTCATATATTATTTATACTG
>JABXJV010000520.1 GCA_013375355.1 Candidatus Helarchaeota archaeon | reverse complement strand
TATGTAAGACTGAATTCAAGTTTGACTGGGTAATTTCATGTGATTTTAATACTTTAAGTTGGTGTTTTTTAACAAATTCAAGTTCTTCTAGGTCTACATCTCTTATCCCAATAAAATTTAGATTGTTTAAATTAAAATCTGGTAATTCACAAATTCGTCTCATAACTGTGGCATTTGAAAAAGTAGATTCGTTCCATTTATTATATAAGTCTAAATGAGCATCAAACGATATTAATCCCAAATTTTCATGTAATTCTGTCATATATCGAAAGACAGGATGTGTAACAAAATGGTCTCCTCCTAGAACTACAAAATGAATATTTTTCGTACTCTTAAATGCACCAAATTTGTTATCAATTTCTTTTAAATCTAGTTCTAAATGTTTTATCTGATTTTTGACTACAATATCACCTGCATCAAAAATCAGAGCTTGGTTTAAGTCGAATCCAAGTTCAGTATAATCAGCAAATTGATTAGAGGCTTCTCGAATTTTATTTGGAGCATTTTTGCTATCCGTTGGTTTTGCAGAAGTACAATCAAGCGGTATACCAAGGATTACAAATTCAATGTTATCTGCAAATTCTAACTGCGAAAAGTTAAATTCTGGCAAAATTGAATTCAGCTCATTCCGGTAAATTTGTTAAAAACTTTTTATAAATTATAATATTTATAGTAATTTCAACTGTTAAATTATTTATTAAAATATAAAATTTGGGTTGAAAATGTATTCCTATATTCAAAAATTTAGCAATAAAGTAGCAGATAATTTATTTTTAAGCTATTTAATTAGTTTATCGGTCGGTTCGGGCTTATTTTTATTAATTGTGGGATTAAGTAACTGGAATTTGAATACATTAATTGAAGAGTCATTTGTAATGGTCTTAGTAATAGTATCAGGAATTACTATGAAAGTTATAGCTGGTTTGGGAATAAGTATAACTTTTGGAACAATTTGTGTATTCTTTTTCAAGATTTTTTCAAGTACTATTAAAGGTCATAAAAAAAGAGTTAGTATTCTTAAAATTATTCTTATAATTTTTGCAGGTGTAATTTGCGGATATGGAATTTATAATCTTGTTGTTGCTATTCTTTATCAACCAATAACAATATTTGACCAATTAGTAAGATCTTTTGAAGAATTGTTACGATTAATACAAATAAATTTAGGGCAATCAACTTTGTTTTTGGATTTTTTTAGATTCCTTGAAGAATTAGCAAGCCTATTATTCGGTTTATGGTCTTTAATTATTCAAGTGTACTTAATTCCGATTATTCGAGACCAGTATCGCCCTCTAGATGAACAAAGTTTATGGCAAAAAATAAAAGGAAAATTTGGAGATTTTAAATACTCCCTCTGGAAAGGTTATAAAACAAGGATCCGAAAAGATTACGGAACTGTATACGCCGCAGAATATGAACGTTATAAAACGGATGTTGAAGATGTAAGGGATCAGTTAAGTGGAATATTATTGTTTCCTTTTACTTTCATTCTAGTCTTATTTCTTCCACTCATGGGAATTACATTCATTTTATGGATAAGAGTCTTCTCATTAGATGATAAACCATATACAACAGTCGAGAGAATATTATTGTTAGCATCTCTCATTGTGATTTTAATCATCGCCACTATAATATTTTTGTTTGTGAATGTGAATATTGTAATACCTTCGTTTAATATAGCATATGCAATGGGAATTTTTTCAAGCATAACATTATTTAGTTTTATTATTGCCAAATCTTGATTTAAGAAAATTCCAAATCGATTATGAATTTTGATTAAAATAACTTCTAGTCGTTAAAAATAAAAAAAATAAAAGAGGATTAAGCTAGTGGTGCCCAACTTCTTGCATTAACTTGTTGTACGAATGGACAATTTTCTAATTCAACTGCATATTTATTTGTATCGGCTCCTCCTGCACATTCAACGTAAAAACCAATGGTAGTAGTTATAAACTTTACTTTCGCGTAGCCAATTACATATCCTATAACAACAATAGAACCTGTAATAGTTGCAGAATATGTTGCTTTTGGATCTTCCCTACCAGTAAGTAATAAACCGATATATGATCCTGGACCGATTATAGCTTCAGCACTATGAGTAACTACTAATGCGTTTAAACCAGTGAGAGGAAGTGACATATTAACTGCATTCATATTAGCTGTAGAACTGTTTCTCATAAACACCAGACCCAAAGTTGCATTTTGTAGATTAGCAATTGAATTATGATACATTTCTATTGAAACATTAACTTGCACAGGTAACCATCGGTAATCTGTAATGCTTACTGTTGCAGAATTGTTTACAAAAATGTTACCTAGAACATGGTTTGCGTTTGGCCACAAATTAAGACAATTTTTAGTTGTTGTGTAATTCAAACTTGGCCCAGCTACTTGAATACCATACATTA
>JABXJV010000519.1 GCA_013375355.1 Candidatus Helarchaeota archaeon | reverse complement strand
GTTGTAGATTGTTAATAATTGAAGTTGAAAAAGATGATCCTGTCTTGGAATATTTTATGAATTATGGCTTTAAAGTTGAGAGAGTTAAGAATTTTCATTATTTAAGCATCGATCTCTTAGAATGATTGAAAATTTTCACCTAATCAGTAAAAAAAGAGATTCAGATAATAATTCGAGAAATTAACTCATTTTACAAATTTTTCTTTGTAACTATACCCAATTTCAGACTTAACTGCGATTATACATCATTCTGAAATTAGTTCCGTTAAAAATGGTTTACGGTAGATTTAAAAAATCTTCTAATAGTCGTTAGAAGTCATGATTTTATTTTATCTTCAAAATCAAAACCCCATGAATAACCAATAATATCCTCTATAGAAATTCCCTCTTTTTCTAATTTCTCTCTTCTTTTTTTAAGCTCTTGATTATTTTTTCGAATTTTTTGGGAAATTTCGTTTAGAATTTTTTCAACTTTTTTATTTTTCCTTGAAACTTTTTCAACTTTCTTGTTTTCCATGAGGTCTAATGCCATTTTTATAATCTTTACTTGAGTCGTATCATATTTTGCAGCTAGTTTCTTCAATCTCTTTCTTAAATCTTCTGGAATTGTTACTGAAGTCATAATTAAATAAGTACTGTGGACATTATTAAATGTAGACATTTTTGAATATTGTTAGTGAGTGTAACTATACCCAAAATTAATATGACTAAGAAGAACTAAAAAAATTATGATATATTTGTTTTTTGTAAAAAGTTAGCTTTCTAATGAAATCGAAATTGGTTTTTTTTCTCTTAAAGAGCTTACTTTTAAAACTGAAAACCCGATAACATTTCCTTCTTTATCTACCTTCTTCATTATTTGATCATTATCTGTTTCTTTGAAAAAGCCTGTTTTTTTTTCAAACATGACTTCTAGAAAATCCCCTTCCTTATCATACCAAATTTTTATTTCTTTTCCCATATTAATTCGCCTTTTTTTATTGAATCTGTAAAATATGCTGTAATAATAAATAAATCATCAGTTAAAACTTTTATTACTACACATAAATATTTCTCAGTAACAAGAGTATTTTTATAACACTTATAAAACAATTCAACTTCTTGATCTGATACTGATTTAAAGACAAAATCTGGAATTTTCAAAGTTTCTTGTACCCTATCAATCTGTCCCTTCATCTCGGGATGAACATCCTCTAAATGTATTTTTCTCTCTTCTGTTAAACGTATTTCACGATTTTTATAATCTTTGAATATCATTGACTCTCATCATTTTTCAAATAGTTCCTGATACTCATATTATAGATGATAAAACCTTATAAAAAATCACATTTTAAAGGGTCAATTCTATACCCAATTTCAAACTTAACTGTGATTATGAGACATAGATAGATCTAAATTTTTTACCCATTAGTGTCATCCTCATGTATTAGTGGAATTCTCTTATAAGTAGATTAACAAGAGCTATCTCTTTAAAATACTCGCATAAAAGAAAAAAAAGTTAGAGATTTTATGATTTTTCCTTCATTTCATGGTGTATCCATAGTAACAAAAGAATGCCTATAGGAACGCCAAAGATGAGTAAATCCCAAAGGAATGCTGTAATCCAGGAATACACAAGATACTCGATGCTCCAAGCTGCAAAAACAGTATTCCAATTATTATCATATAGATTATGATAAGCCACGTGAGCCATACCAAAAACGAGAATAATCCGCCGCCACCACCATTTGAAATTCGTCGGCGTTGCCCTTTTTTCTTTTGTTCTCCTGTATATTCTTCCTTCTCCTCATCAGGTAATTTTCTCCACCACTGTAATAATATAACAGCAGCACATACAATAACTGGAATTCCAATGAATAAAAATTCCCATAGAATCACGTTTAATATAAAAGTTACTACAGAACCCATCGTCCATAAGCTTAAACTCTTTGGTACTAGATTAGTTGATAGTGCCTTTGGTAGAATGAACCATAAAAATAACAAAAGCCCGCAGACAGCAGCTATACTGATTCCAGCTATAATTAATATAGTCATCTTCCAGTGTTTTCTCAAGAATTTTATCCATACTTCGTCGTTAATTTCTTCTTCGTTTTTCGCCATTATAAATCCCTTCTATCACGAGATTTAGGACGGTAAAGTTTGATATATTACAATGTAATATTTCTTTAAAAGGTTAATGATAAAGAAAAAAATTTAACAAAAGTGCATATATTTAAGATTAATATATTATTAGATTCAATTTTATTTACTGAAGAATTTTGTAATATACTTATTAAAGCAAAAAGGAAGGGTTGTATAGATGTCTTCTCGCAAGAATGATGATAAACGCGATCAAAAAATCGATGATGCAAAGCAAAATCTTAAAAAAATACGAAAAGATCTAGAAAAATTAAAAGAAACAGACACTAGCATTGATTTTACTAAGATTGGAGAAGTATTAGATGCGTTAAGTGAAATTATCCAGAAATTGCCAGATAAAATTCCTAAATCAGAAATTCACTTTAAATATCTTAATGAGATCCTCCATCTTTTAGAAGAGTCAAACCAAAGCAACATTGCTTTATTGGTTGATGTTGAAACGAAATTGGTGATTTTAGGGTATAAAATCCACTTGGTGGGGGTTATTCAAAAAATAATTAAAAAACCGGATCGAAGGAAGACAGCACCTAGGGGTAAAATTTGGAAAAATATTAAAGCATGTTTTCCTAGGTTCAAAGGTTTTAATGTGAAAGTCTGGGGTGGTGGTGTATACATGACAAAAGCTGATAGTTTTTCCGTTAAATTAGAAGATTTCAAATATAAAAATGAAAAAACAGATTCTAGCCTATCATCAAGTCAATCCCGCAATTCTGTTTTTCAAGAATTAATGAGTCTTATAAGATCATTCCTGTCGTGGGAAATAAAGAAATATAGGGTGGATGAACATCTCCGGACTTGGACTTTTGATAAGGATTTATTAGTCAAGTTTGAATTCGATTGGCGTTCGTATGAAGAACGATATGATATAACAAGATAACTAGAAAACCTTTAGAGGTAAGTTTTATTTGGTTGTAAATGAAAACTCAATTTTACGGTCTATAACGGTAGAAAATCTTCGCCGTGGGATTCCAATGTGGATTGGTGGACTGAAAAGGAGGTTTACACACGCCCCCATGGCAACGAATTACGATCTTACTTACAAATGTAATTTACGGTGCGAACATTGTTACTTTCATAAGGCAGTGGAGGAAAAATGCCTTCAAGGCAAATCATTAAACGATTTAACGAATGAACAATGGATAAAAATATTCAAGTATCATCGATCAATAGGAGTTAATTCTGTTGCTTTGACAGGAGGGGAACCAACACTGCGAATGAACCTCCTATTTGAAGCTAAGAAAATCTTTGATAATGTTCAAATAACTACTAACG
>JABXJV010000518.1 GCA_013375355.1 Candidatus Helarchaeota archaeon | reverse complement strand
GTAGCAAAGGAGCGAGTCCCACTTTACCTGCGTCATGTAGGACGAGGAATCAGGCCAGGACGTAACGAGCTTGAGTCTGTAAACCGCCCAGTGGTGATTGGGGGGGTACTCGTCTGTCCGGGCGACGTGGTGGTGGCTGATGGAGACGGAGTAGTAGTAGTCCCACGCGCGGTCGCGGAAAAGGTCACCCTTTACGCCAGAAATATCCTGGACAATGACAAACAAAATCGCCGCAAACTCTATGAGCGCCTTGGCATACCCATTGATCAAACAGTGAAGTAGGTGAAAGCTCTCCCGATACAGAAAATATGTTCTGTTTTTTCTTTAATTACCCATAAATTGCGATACAAAAAAATTTATATTTCAAAATTTGATAAAAATAGTTCTATAAATTTAATATTTACAATATCCACCAGTCTTGTAGGGACAACCCTAGGGTTGTCCCTACAATAACACTAATTTGATTTATGCAATTAGTTATCTATTAAAATCTTAAAAATCATATTGCAATTTTCAGGTAATTAAAAACGAAATCAATATTCAATTAATCCGGGTGTTAAATTTCTTCTTTTAAGTTCCGCCAAAAATTGATTTCTTGCTTCTGTCCATTCTTCTAAAGCTTTTAATGCTCTTTCTCTTCTCATTTCTGTGCCTCTGTCTTTTTCCGGAATATATCCCTCGAGCATTACTTCAGTCTCTTCCCTTTTCATTTTAGCCAAATCTTTTAAATATATCTCAGCCTTTTTTACTTCTCTCTCTGCTCTGTTATAAAGTTCCAAAAGTTCTTTATCTGAATACTCGGAAAGATCCCCTAATTTTTTCTTAACTCTTTCACTTAAAGGAGGTGTTGCACAGTTACAAATCAAAACAATTATCATTAATAATAATAGTCTTTTCATTTTGTACTTTTCTCATTTTTTATTTTTATTTCCCTAAAATAAAAAAATTTTTTTCTTAAAAATAAAATTTTAAGTGCTTGATTTCATCAAATAAACATTCTCTTTGATGATGTTCAATTTTCTTCCTTAATTCTTATGTTACTATAACCCATCCTTAAAATAAAAAGTTCCATTCCCATTTAAAAAAAGTAAAATTTAAAACCTATTATCCTTTGTTCTCTTATTAATATCTTCACTTTTCCGATGAAGGCAGATCCGTTTACGGCGGAAAAGGTTGATACCTTCTACATAGATTAGACATCTAATTTTTTTATACTCTTGCAATTTTTAGATAATTAATATATCTTATTAAAAAGATAGTGAAACAAAAAATATAAAGTAAAAAATATGAAAATAATAAGAAAAATAAAAGAAATGCAGTCTTTTTCGGAACACCTCAAATTAGAAGGCAAAAAGATTGGTTTGGTTCCGACTATGGGCTATCTGCATCAGGGACACTTAAGCCTTGTAGAGGCTGTAAGACCTTTATGTGATGTAGTTGTTATGAGTATTTTTGTTAATCCGACGCAGTTTGCTCCCAATGAAGACTTTGCTCGCTATCCGAAAGATTTTAAAAGGGACAAAAAATTAGCAGAACAATCTGGAGTAGATGTCATTTTCTACCCTTCTTATAATGAAATGTATAAAAAGAATTATCTGACAGCTGTGAAAGTCAAACAAATCACAGAAATTATGTGTGGAAAATCAAGACCAACTCACTTCGAAGGGGTTACAACCGTGGTTGCAAAACTTTTTAATATAGTTAAACCGCATATAGCAGTGTTTGGACAAAAAGATGCTCAGCAAGCTGTTGTCATCAAAAAAATGATTGAGGATTTAAACTTTGATATAAAGATAATCATTTCTCCATTAATAAGAGAAAACGATGGACTTGCTGTGAGTTCGAGAAACTCTTATCTTTCGGCTTGTGGAAGAAAAGATGCACTGGTCTTGTATAAGTCCTTGATGTTTGCAAAAAAAGAAATAAAAAATG
>JABXJV010000517.1 GCA_013375355.1 Candidatus Helarchaeota archaeon | reverse complement strand
CCCGGATCTGGAATTAAAACTTCATCTTTTGGATTAATAAACGCTAAAAATACATCTAATAAAGCTTCGGCAGCACCACAAGTTATACAAATTTCATCTTGATTATAATCCAATTTATATTCTTCTTGGTATTTTTTAACTATTTGTTCTCTTAGCTCTAAATATCCTAAATTTGGTGAATATGATGTGTATCCGTCTTTTAATGCTTTAATCATTGCATCAATTAATGGTTTTGGTGTTGAAAAATCTGGTGCTCCCAATCCCAAACTGATAACTCCTTCCATCCCTTGAGCTAAATCAAAGATTTTTCTGATGCCCGAGGGTCTAATTTTTGAAAGTTTTTCTGCTTCATAAGGCATAAAATCACTTTCTTAAGCCGTTTTTAGATAATTGAATAAGGTATTATCTTATTAATTTATTAAAATTTATTTTGAAAATGAATTTAAATTTGATATTTTGAGATTATGTTGTTGTATAAATGACTTTTCAGATGATAATTATTAATGAAAATAAAAAGAAAGTATTTATTTTTTCTTTCCTGAAGTCATTTTTTCCATCATTTTCATACCAGCTTCGAATATTCTATTAGCATCTTCTTTTGAAATTCCTCTTTCAGTAAACATTTGTTCAACTTCAGACATTTTACCGTCTGCCATTTTCATGAATAATTTTGGCATATCTCCAGCTCCAAATTTATTCCATAGAATATTCATTGCATCCCTGGACTCTGGATCTAAACCTTTCATCATTTTTTTTCTTTGTTTTTCCATCCGTTTGGAAACCATACCTGTAAATCCACCCGAGCTTTCTCTTAAACTCCTGCCGTATATTTTAAAAGCTATATTTAACATTATGATTAAAAATATACACACTGCACCTAAATCGATTAGATACGCTAAATACACGTTACCTCCGACCAGATTGGATGTTCCAGCGTATCCAACTTCTCCTCCTAAAAATGTTCGAATTGCATCTGCAAGAAAGGTTGTTGGATTAATGGAAGCAATTTGAGCTACAATTGGTGGAAAGCCAGTAACTGGAAACATCGCTCCACTTATGAATACTAACGGTATTTGACAGATTGTTGTCCACAAGAATGCATTTTGCATATCACATCTTGCTGCAATACAAATCCCTATACTTGCATATGCCATCGCCCCAATGATTAGGATTAAATATATCGGAAATACTGATAGTATCATTCCAAAAACGCCTAAACCATGGTCAACAGGAAGAAGCCCCGTTAACATAGCTATAGCAAAAATAATTGAAGATTGAAATGTAATTTTAAAAGTTCCAGCAAGAACAAATCCAAATACGAGATTTTTATGATCCACTGGTGATACCGTCAGAACATCTGAAAATCCCATCATTTTATCAAAGAGAATGGGCATCCCTGACATAAAGAGACCACCCATGACTGCAGTCATGCAAAAAATTCCTGCCCCAATATAATTGGAATAATTAAAAAATGGATTTTGAGCGACTGCGCCAAACCCTTGTCGTAAAAAAATCATAAAGATAGTTGGCATTAATAATGATGTGATAATTTGATTTTTACTTCGAAAATATTTTATTATATCTCGTCTTGTTACGCCCCAAATTCCAGACCAATCAAACCCTAACATCTTTATACCCTAGTTAAATTATTAAAAGCTTCTTAAACGTTTTGAAATTTGACTCTTTATAAATGAAAAAGGATCATTTAAATCCTCATCACGAAGGGTTTTTCCTGTATAATGTAAAAACACATCTTCAAGGGTAGGCTGCCTTATCCTTACTTGGTTGATATCAATGTCTGCATCAGCAGCTACTTTAAAAATCTTTGGAAGAGCAGTATCACTATCTTTTACTTCAATTTGTAATGTAGTATCATTTATTTTGTTTATTTTATCTATATAATTATTACCTTGAGAGAGTAATTTTTGCATTCGATTAATAGACTTTGAAAGTTCTATTTCAATAATTGTCCCACCAATTTGTTTTTTTAAATTTATAGGAGTATCTAAAGCAATGAATCTCCCTCGATCTATAATTGCGATTCTATCACAAAGTTTGTCTGCTTCTTCCATGTAATGAGTTGACATTAAAATTGCCAATTTTTGCTTTCTACGTAATTTCTCGACATGATTCCAAATCGCTTTTCGAGATCCGGGGTCTAACCCGAGAGTTGGTTCATCTAGAAATAGTAATTGAGGTTCGACCATTAAACCTCTTGCTATTTCTAACCTCCTTCTCATACCACCAGAAAAATAATTAACAATTCCATCTGCTCTTTCTTGTAATTGAACTAATTTAAGTACTTCACTAATTCTTCTTTCTTTTTCTTTTCCTTTTATATTATAAAGAGCTGCTTGTAGTTCTAAATTTTCTCGACCAGTTAAGAACCCATCTACCGTTATATCTTGTGGAACATAACCTATAATTCTTTTGACTTTAATCGGTTCTTTTATAACATCATGCCCTCCCACTAATGCAGTTCCCTTAGATGGAGCTAAAAGCGTACATAACATTTTAATTAAAGTTGTT
>JABXJV010000054.1 GCA_013375355.1 Candidatus Helarchaeota archaeon | reverse complement strand
TGAAGGAGGTCTCAATTAGATTTCTCTGCCCAGAAATCAAACCAGCGTGGTGAAATGCTACTCCTTTAAGGATCAAATCAGCTAATTTTTGGCGAATCTTCGTATTTTCACCTACAGATAAAATTTTATTTGAGATTGATTCAAGCGCCTTTCGCTCTGAAATTTTTAAATGTTTAAGAAGGTATTTTGAAATTCTGTTTGCTAATCCAGCTGCTGAACGTCTTGTATCTGCGAATATCAAAGCTTGTTTTTTATTTTTAATTGTATCAACAACTAAATCGACAACGGGATCTGAGTAGATCTTTGACAATTTTTCTTGTTTATCCGAAAAATAAATAGAACTATCGAAATATACCCCTTCATTTAATTTAACGGGGCGCCAATCACTAATGACAACAGATGCTTTTAGCCATTCAGCAATTTGTTCTGCATTTTTAACAGTTGCACTAAGTGCAATAATTTGGGCGTTTTTGACAAATTGCATTACATTTGTAATTAATATTTCTAATGTTGGTCCTCGTTGAGGATCATTCATCAAATGCACTTCATCAAAGACGAATACAGATATATCTTTAATCCATTTTACTTGATGTCTAATTAAAGAATCAAATTTTTCATTTGTGCTTATTATTAATTGGTAATTTTTTAACCATGGGTCTTTATTATCATAATCACCTGTGGAAATATTCAATTTTACTCCTATTTCTTCCCATTTTTTAAAACTTTCATATTTTTCATTTGCTAGAGCACGTAATGGAACTAGATAAACTGCCTTCCCATTTTTCTCTATGATAGCTTTCAACATAGCTAATTCAGAAATTAGGGTTTTTCCAGATGCAGTTGGTATTGCAAGAACTAAATTTTTTCCATTTAAAACTCCCTTTTTTATTGCTTTTACCTGAGGAGGATAAAGATCAATAAAATTTTGCTGTTTTAAGATAGTTTTTACTGATTCTGGGATGTCCAATGATTCAATTTTAATAATTTTCACCTAAAATTATACTTTTGTTTAAAATTCTCATAATTTATGATGTGAAAAATAAAAAAATATGTTTACTAAATTTTAGATGTGATCAAATATTATCTTTAAGTTGGACTTAATAATTCACATTTTTTTTGAAATTACTATCGATGTATTTCGTAAATAATTTAATTTCTGAGAATGAAGCTCTCTTATATCATCTAAACCAAGTCTAATCATTGCCAAACGACCAATTCCAATTCCAAACGCGATGCATTGAACTTTAGGATAATCGATACCTAGTGGGATTAAAACTTCAGGACGAAAAAGGCCACTGCCAAGAATTTCGATCCAACCTAGTTTTGGGTGCTTAACAAAAGCTTCCACACTAGGGCATGTAAATGGGAAATATCCAGGCTTAAATTTGATGTCCTCAAAACCTAATTCTTTTCCAAATTGGGAAAGTACGCCTAACAGATGCCTCAGATTTAAATTTTCACCAAGGACTATTCCTTCAAGTTGGTGAAATTCAACAGCATGCTTTGCATCGAGAACATCAGGTCTAAATACCTTATCAAGACAAAACATGCGGATTGGAGGTTTTTTAACTTCAATAAGCTTTCTAATTGAAACAGCGGTTGTTTGAGTACGTAGAATTAATCTCATAGACAATTCAAAATCAAATGACCCCCAACCAATTGATCCTGTTTTCCAACCATCAACATGAGTTTGTTCTACATTTGTTATATACGAATTCCTTTTAAGATTCGCAACTTGGGGAAATTTTAGAATATAAGAGTCGTGAATTTCACGTGCAGGATGATCTTGGGCTTGAAATAAAGCATCAAAGTTGAAGAATTCTGCCTCTACAATAGGGCCAATTTCTTCCTGAAAGCCCATTCCGACAAGTATTTCACGAACTTCATCAAGTAATTCTAAATAAGGTTGTTTCTTTCCGGGATAAATAACAGGAGGTGAACTAGAAACATTATATGATTTAATTTTTATATTCTTCCAATTATCGCTTAATATTTCATCTCTAGTTAATTTTGTTATTTGTTTAGTTGTTAATTTATTAAAATCGAAATCTTTAAGTAGGAAAACAGATTGAATCTTCGTTTTAGATTCAACCAAATTTCTTTTTATCAATTCTGTAAGAGGTGAAATATCAGTATTCAAACTTGGAAATTCATCAAATAAAGATTGTTCTGTGTGACTAATATCAGCTGATGAAAAGGTTTTTAATATTTTTGATTCTATAGGAAGTTTGATTTTTTCCCCTGATTTGGTAAGATTAAATTTAGTTTCATTTTCTTCTTTAATTGTTGAGATCCAATTTTTTTTCTTTGCCCATTTTATCCCAATATTAAGAATTTGCCTGTTTATTTTTTTATTCATACTTTGAATATTAGATTTGGGGTTATTTTTTAGAAAATTAACTAATTGAATTTCGGGTAAATCAGTTTTTCCGTAATTAATTCCCTCTTTAGTTGCGAAATAATTCTTTAATTCTGAATCTTTAAAATCTATTAATCCTTTATCCCAAAGAAATGATTTACTTGATTTGACCTTAATTAATGGTAAATTAGCATGGTCTGCAATCTGTTCAGGACTAGCTTTTCCTCCGAGTTTTTTTAAACTCTTAAGGATTTTTAATTCAGCTTCTGATACTGCTAAAACATTATTGGACATTTAACTTCAACTACATTAAAAATTTCGATAAATAAAATAATAAATCATAAAATTAAAACTTCACTCTAAAACATTTCCATCTGGATCAATCTCTTTTTTTCTAATTCGGGTTGATGAAATGCGTTTTCCATCTTTTGCTAGAATTAAATCTACCGTGACATAATCTAAAGGTTTTAAATTTCGCTCTTTTCTAATTTCATTTATTTTTTCTCCCATATAGGAGGTCTCTTTACTAAGAATCAATGCTTCTAAACCCGAGTCTTCAATAGATGGACCATAAACGTCAGTTAATTTAATAAAAATTACATTTTCTAAATTTCCTATTTCTTTTAAAAAACTTATAATTGCTTCCTTTCTCTCCGAATAAGGAGCTATCAATTCTGCACATACTTTTTTTATTGTCATAGAATCATCAGTAATTCCGACCATCACTTTCTTGCTAACCTCAAACGCTTTTCTAAACAATTGTTTGTGTCCTATATGAAGAGGACCAAATGTTCCAGAGAAACCCACTAAAGAGTATTTTTTTTTCATAAAAAAAAATAGTGAATTAAAAAACTTAAATGCATTTTATTTGCAAAATATAAAAAATTATTATAATTCATAAAATTTTTTTAAGTTCAAAGATTAAGAAGCCTTTTCTGGGATTAAATGGCTGATTTCAGAAATAAATAAAGTCGAACCACATTTAGAACAAGTAATATCGTCAATTTTTTCAAATATATAATCATTTAGTTTAAAATCCCTTGTTTTAGTAAAATCACAATCTGAATTTTCACATTTGAAAGTTGTTATCGTTTTGTATTTCTTTTCTTTTTTATCAAGTTTTGGTTTTTTTGAGCGAATTTCTTTCTTATGTTCTTCTTTAAACTTCTTTATAGGAATAGAAGAAATATCTGTTATATACATAGTTGAATTGCATTTTATACAAGATTCCTTTAATTCTTTAAACACGAAGTCTTTTTTGTTAAAATCTCTAATTACTACATGTTTACATGAAGAATTCTGACATTTTATTGTTGTAAATTGTTCTAATTTCTTAACTTCTCTACTCACTCCTGTTAAAGCACTTAAAATTAAAAACAAAAATGCTGGTCCTAATAATATCATACCATAAGTTAAAAAAATTTGATCCTTAGGAAAATTAGGTATTAACCCTAAGGCCGATAATATGAGAAAAAAGCTAATAATAAATAAAATTGTACCAAGTGCCTGAAAAATGCTGCTAATTTTAGATTTTTTTTCACCATTTAATGCCATTAATATTACTCCTTAGCCGATTCCGACTGTATTTCCTACACCGCAGATGATAATAGTGTCGCCTTTTTCCGTACGTTCCTGAATCCCGTTTTTTAGAAATTCAATTACTTTATTTACAGATTTTGAAATACTTTGTTTCATTGGACCGTATGCATCAATTGCGGATTCTTTTACTACGTATCCATCCATGGGAAGATTATATTTTACACCACTTTCTTCAATCTTATATTTTTCAACACCTGGTCCTCCTATAACTGCACCAACGCCTTCAATTACATCTCCACTTTTTTCACCTTCAAGTTTTAAACCAGCATCTATCATAAATAAGCGTTTGATTCTATCTTGATATTCATCCATTAATTTTTGTACAGCTTGACCTGGTTTTCCCACCCTAGCCCCAGGACCTGTAGCTCGAACTAAAAATGCATGCCTATCTTCAATTTCCATTTCATGAACTGTTATATCTTCCGTGTAATCTAATATTGTCTTTGGTTCATTTTGAGGACTTTTATATTTATGATAAAGATTTGCAATAACTAGAGGTCCAAGTCCATCTCCAATTGGTTTACCTTGTGAAAAAGCTTTTAACGCTTCCATAATTGCTTTTGCAATCCTCAATATAAGACTTAATTGCATTTGAATCTGCATAATTACCATCATTGATTTAGTTTTTTTACCTAATAGGTAAAAATGTTTTACAATTCGATAAATTAAATTAACAGACAATGCAGCTTCTAACGTATTTTCAATATTTGCAGCTTCATCCTTATTGACATTAGGTGCTAAAATTTTAACTTGGTCTTTAAATCTAGATTCACGAACATCAAGAACATGTTCCAATCTTCTTATGACTCCTGCAGGATCCTTTTCAACAGGTTGGACAATAAAAAATTCCAAAAATTGTCCCACAAGACTTCTAGGATCGGTCTCTGCTTTTGCAATATTCTTAATCATATGTATAGTTATTTCTCTTCCCTCATGAGCCATATATTGCAACTTTGCAACTGCATTTTCTATTGTTTTTAACCACGTCCACATTTGTATACGTTGACCATAAAACATAAAGATAAAAAAGAAAACATAAAAAACTATTTGAAGAATCATAGCAAAATAATCTGTTTCTGGCGTTAATCCAGGGATTGAGGGAAAACCATTAGCCATCTTTAATCACGGTTTTTATTTTATTGAATTATATAGTGTTGTAAAATTCACCTAATTTTATTAATTTTTACAAATTTAGCAAAATTTTAGATATATTTTTTGAATACAAAATCAATTTATGAATATTTTTCTAAATTATTTTAATAAACTAATAATATTAAATTAATAATACACCATTGGATTTTATTCCAAACATTTGAAATCGTCAAGTATTAAGTTATATGATGAAAATAATAAATTATTAGTTCAACATCTTACATAAAATTTCAATTTAGAATAAGTTAAAAGTAATGGAGAAAAATTTTAAATTAATTCTTAAGAATTTTAAAAAATTGAAGTTTAAATTTTAATTATACAAAATGGTTAATAAAGACGGAAAAGATTTATGGCGCCTTAGAAAAAGAGGAAATAATATGCCGAATTAAACATTTGGTGCGTTATTGGAACTTCTGTTGTGCGAGAGCCAACGAGAAATCCAGTTAGCTGATCATTCGTGATCGGCCATAGGCCAATGGAACCATCCGTTCTCGTTCCGAACACGGTAAAATATTATTACCTCCCCAAAATATTGAATATTAAGGGGTCGTGGTCTAGATCGGTTCACCTTTCGTGTGCTGAAGAAATCTCGGTATGACAACGGGCTCCAGAAAATTTTAAAAAAAAATACTGATTCCAAATGATGTAATTTTGGAGCGTACCACTAGGAGTAACTCGTTTGGATATACGAGTTTATCCAGAGGACTTATCAAGGGTTCAAATCCCTTCGACCCCACTTATACGGGAAAGTGGTCTAGCTTAGGGCAAAAAAAAGAAGGATCTTCCTTCACCGCTAAAGGCTATGATTCGTGGCTTGGGTTATCCGAGTAATTCAAAGGATCAAAAAGAAACCACGGGATCGTGAGTTCAAATCTCACCTTTCCCACCATATAAGGACTGCAGATACTATTTCTGCAGATATAATGCCTCTGTGGCTCAGTTGGTAGAGCGCTGGCCTTGTAAGCCAATGGTCGGGGGTTCAAAAGGCGGCTAAAATTATATAAAAGCCTGAAAGTCCCCCCAGAGGCTCCATTTAATTATTTATTTCCAAATTTTTCTTTAAGAAAAAGGTTTAATATTAATAATAGTAAATTCTATAAACTAAGGTTATTTTAATAAAACTTGTAAGAATTAACATAGCCGAAGTAGCTTAGGTCCCAGAAAACTTAATTTTCTGGGAGAGAAGCCTGGTTAGAAATCTTGATCCCTTATGATCAAGAAGAATACGCGCCGGACTCATAAAGTTATCGGATTTAGCTCCATAAACGCGTATTCCGGAGATCGAGGGTCCGAAACCAAAGAGCTATTAGAATTTGGACGGAAAGCCCTCCTTCGGCACTTTAATTCTAAATCTTAAATATGAAAATCTCATTAAAAATTATATTGAAATAGACAATTTAGAAAAAAACAAATTAGCTGAACTAAAAATAGCTAATATAAAGCACCCTTGCGGGGGTAGCCAAGTTGGTAAAACAAAAGAGACAATTTGTATGGGGTCATACAAACGTGCCGAACGGCGCAGGACTTAAGATCCTGTCTCGTAGGAGTTCATGGGTTCGAATCCGAAATATTTTATATTTCGGTGAAACTCCCATCCCCCGCACCATTAAATTTAGCCTCAGTAGCTCAGTTGGTAGAAAATTCATGCCGATCTGAATATTTCGACGGTAAAGCGTTGCCCTGGTAATAATATCTGGCAGAAAGGCAAAGGTCCCGGGATCGTTCCCCGGCTGAGGCTCCATACTTTTCATTATGTTCTAATTATCCTATTTATTTTTGATTATTTTCTTTAAATATCCTTTTTTTTCTTATTATGCAAAAAATGAATTTTTAAAAAAATAAATAAGGAAAAAATAAACTCAAGATATAGTTAATAAAGAAAGATTAAAAGGGTTTGATTTAATCTTGAGTGATGATTTACCATCGATTAATGCACCAATGGCTTCACTGACTTCGACTATTTTACACTTGTTTGGAATCACAATTCCCAATAATTTGCCTGAACCCATTCAAATGAAGACTCCTCCAATAGAACGAGTTATTTTGATAATGTTAGATAACTTTGGATTATTTGAGATTGTAGTTCACAAACCCGAGTTTGTCATAAGTCAATCTAAAGCTTTAATATTATTAGAAACCGAGCAACCCCTTGCCAATGAGGTTTTGCAACAAATTTTTCATGGGGATCTTCAAAATAAAGATTTTAATCTTATGTCACATTTAAATCAAAATTCCAAATCAACTTTAATGATTGGTAGACAAGAAGATCTTATAACTTATGCAGGAACATCAAAAGTTATTCCCACTAAGATGGATACAAATACGTGGGTATCTGCTTCCAAATATTTGAACAGATTTGATTTTCAATGGATTCATTTTCTAGATTTTGAAAATTTATATCAAAACCCGATCCATAAACGTGGCCCTCCTGAGAATTTAATTAAAAGATTAATCCATAGGACAGATAAGTGGATGTTGAGCATGTATAAACAAGCAGCACCAAATTCTCTTATAATAATAGTAGGAAATCATGGAAGAAAAGAAATTTCTATGTCTTATGACCCGAATTCAAAGATGGCACAATGGAGAAAAGCATCCACACCTGTAGCTGTATTGTGCCTAAAATAATTTTGTTTAAGAAAATTGAAAATTTGGGAGGAAAATGATTTGAAAAAAAAATATCAACGGTTTACAGTTTCTTTACCGGAAATATTGTTAAATGAGTTTGATGAAATAATTAAGAAAAAGGACATGTCAAGATCAGACACAATTAGAAAAATTATGAGGGAATATATAGAAGATAAAAGTGTAGAATTGGCAGAAGGAGGAAATTTGAAAGCTGGTTCAATCACTTGTATTTTAAATCATGAAGAAAAACCCGGAATAATGGATGAATTAACCGAGATTCAACATCAATATTATGATGTAATTGATGCAACTTTACATATACATTTAGACGGAGAGAATTGTATGTTGGTCATGGCTGTTCGAGGTCAAGGTAAATCAATAGATAATTTAAGTGAAGAATTAGAAAAACGACCAGAAATAAAATCGATTAAAAAGATTTTTATGCCACTACTATCAGAGGAGAAAAAGAGAGTTTTTAAACATAAACATAATCACTAAAATTTAAATAATTAATAATTCGATAGAAAAGCTGCACTTAATTTTAAACAAAAAATAAGAAATTTATTTGAATTTTATTTTATAACATTAAAAACTAAAAAATGGAGAAAATAAGATTTATGAAGACTTCGAGAGAAATTTTAGAAGATTTTAAAAATGGGAAAATCTCGATTGACGAGGCTGAAAGATTATTAAAAGCAAATAGAATCATAAGTTTGGAAGAATTTGTTAATATAGATATGGAAAGGGAACTTAGAACTGGAATCCCTGAAATAGTTTATAGCGCAAGCAAGAATCCTAATCAAGCTGCACAAATTGCAATAAAAATTGCCCAGACCAAAAATATCTCCATAATGACAAAAATTTCAGATAAACATGCTGTTGAGATCCAAAATATTTTACCACAAGATTTAGAGATTGAAGTGCATGATTTAGCGAAATTAATAGTAGTAAAGAAAAAGGGATATAAAATTGAAGATAAAGGAGGTAAAATTGGGATAATTACTGCTGGTACATCGGATATTCCCATTGCTGAAGAAGTAAAAATTATATGTAACTCTATGGGATGTTCAACTTTTACTTCATATGATGTAGGTATTGCTGGTTTACATAGAATTTTTCCACCTTTAAGGAAATTAATTGATGCAGAAGTAGATGTTGTAGTAGTTTGTGCAGGTTTTGAAGGTTTATTAGCAGGTGTTGTTTCCTCCCTTTTAGACGTTCCGGTAATAGGAGTTCCCACTTCTATAGGTTACGGCGTTAGTGAGAAAGGGTTTAGTGCATTGAATTCGATGCTAAGTTCTTGCTCTCCGCTTGCGGTAGTTAATATAGATAATGGATTCGGAGCAGGGGTTATGGCAGCAAAAATTGCTAATCGTGTAGCTTCATTTAGAAATAGATTAAAAGATAAATAATTGAAGTTTTAATTAAATTAATCTTATTAAAGGGATTGAAATTGGTGAATAAACCAAATACCGCTATTATTGATTGTCAAACTACGGGAATATCAGGGGATAAATTTCTAGGCGCTTTAATTGATCTTGGAGTAAATATTGAAAAAATCCAGAGTAAAATTTCTATAATATCAAACTATTTAGAAGGAGTTTCAGAAATTTCTCTATCTTTAATTAACAATTCAATATATCAATTTAATGCAAAAAGAATTCAAATAAAATTTTCAGAAAAATCAAAGCACCGCACAGGAAATGAATTAATTAAAATTACTGAAGCTTGTTTAAATGATTTAAAATTATCAGATATGGCTAAAGAATATGCATTATCAGTAGTTCAAATTTTAATAAATACAGAAGCTAAAATTCATAATACTACTATAGAGAAAGTGCACTTGCATGAAACAGGCTCAGCTGATACATTAGTTGATTCCATTGGATCTGCGATAGCATTGGAAAGTTTAAATTTATTTAATAATGTAACTTGGTTTGTATTGCCTGTTGCAATTGGTAGTGGAAAGATTAAATTTTCTCATGGTCTAATATCAGCTCCCGCACCTGCTACATTAGAAATTCTTTCTTCAAATAATATTGAAATCACAGGTGGTGATATTACTGAAGAATTGACTACACCTACTGGGGCTGCCATTATGGCAAGTTTAAAAATAAAATCAATTTCACGCTTACCAAACATGAAGATAAAATCTATCGGTTATGGTGCTGGCACAAAAACTTTCCCCAATATTCCAAATATAATGAGGATAATAACTGGTTATCAAAAAGAAATATTTTCAAATACTGATGAAATAGTTATATTAGAAACAAATCTGGATGATGTTTCGGGTGAGATTCTTGGTCATACCATTAAAAAATTAATTGATGAAGGTCATGCTAAGGATGTATGTATAATTCCAACTATAACTAAAAAAA
This sequence comes from Candidatus Helarchaeota archaeon, assembly GCA_013375355.1. Next base: position 31,437 of record JABXJV010000054.1, on the reverse strand, counting down.
ATCGCCCAGGACATATTTTAAAAGTAATTACTGATTCAATAAACGAGGAAGAGTTAATAAAAATGTTGATGAAAGAAACAGGAACTTTAGGAGTTCGTGTTTATCCTTGTAAAAGATTTGTTCTTAATCGAGAAATGAAAGAAATTGAAATTGATTTAGATAATAAAAAGTGGAAAATAAACATAAAAATAGTAAAAAATCTTAAGGGAGAAATTATTCAAATAAAACCTGAATTTGATGACCTAATAAATATAGCAAAAAACACTAACAATTCTGCTAGAATCATTGAAAAAATTGCAACAAAAAAAATTCGAAGTCTTTTCTTTGAAAATAAATAATTTCGTGTTTTTATGAAATATCTGGATTTAGTGTCTACATACGAAAAATTAGATAATACAACTAAAAGGTTGGAGATGATAGACCATCTAGTTGAATTAATAAAAAAAACTCCAACCGATCTCATTGATAAAATTTTTTATTTAACATTAGGAGAACCTAGTTGGATAGGAAAGCCAGAAATTGGTATGGCCGAAAAATTGGCAATAAAAACAATATCTGCATCTTTTGGGATTCCTGTAAAAAAAATTGAGAGTCATTTAAAAAAGGTAAGGGGACTCTCATCTGAAAATAGAACAACTGATTTAGGATCCTTTGTTGGAACTTTAAAAGGGAAAAAACAAATGACACTTATTAAACCAAAACCTTTGACAGTATCTCAAGTATATTCTACTTTTGAAAAAATGAGAACCTTTTCAGGGTCAGGATCTCAAGAACGAAAAATGAAATCTCTTGCTTCGTTACTTGGTAATGCTTCTCCTAAGGAAGCTAAATGGATAATTAGAACAATTGAGGGAAAACTTAGAGTTGGAATTGCCGAAATGACTATGATTGAAGCCTTAGCTATTGCTTTTACAGATGACAAAACAAACAAAGAAATAATAGAAAATGCTTACAATCTTCGTTGTGATTTAGGGTATATAGCAAAAGAATTGGCGGTAAATGGAATTAAAGCAATTAAAAATATTAAGATTCAAATTGGAAATCCTATTAGGATGATGTTGGCACAGAGATTGGCGACACCTGAAGAAATTCTAGAAAAATTGGGGGGAAAATGTGCTCTGGAATATAAATATGATGGAATTCGAATTCAAGCCCACAAAAATGAAGATAAAATCGTATTATTTTCCAGAAATCTTGAAAGTTTAACTGAACAATTTCCTGATGTCCGAGAATATATCAAAGGTATTAATGTAAATCAATTAATTCTAGAGGGCGAATGCGTTGCCTATGATATAACTAAAAATAAGTTTAAACCATTTCAAGAATTGATGCATCGACGTAGAAAATATGACATTGATAAAGTCAAAGAACAATTTAGGGTTAAACTATTCGTATTTGACTTATTATTTTTAGGTAGAAAAAGTTATTTGAATGAATCTTATGTTAAAAGAAGAAAAGAATTAGAAAATTTGATTAAAAATAACGGTTTATCCACTGCTAAAAACTTAATTGTAGAGTCTCCAAAACCGTTTTACGATTTTTTAGATAATTCAATTAAGGATGGCTGTGAAGGTGTAATAGCAAAATCAATTCAAATAGATTCTATTTATAAAGCTGGTGCCAGAGGATTTTTGTGGATTAAATATAAACATTCTTATCAGGAAAATCTCGGGGATTCAATTGATTTAGTGGTTGTTGGTGCTAATATGGGACGAGGTAAATGGGCTGGAGTTTATGGAGCCGTATTTGGAGCCATTTACGATAAAGATACAGATTCTTTTAAAACAACTTGTAAAATTGCATCTGGTTTTACTGAAGATGTTTTGAAAACATTAATGGATCTTTTTGACCCTTTAAGGATTAAAAAGCAAGATCCACGAGTTGAATTACCAAAAGAAATAAAACCGGATGTACTTTTTTCACCTAATATTGTAATTGAGGTAAGAGGGGACGAAATAACTCTATCACCAACGTATTCAGCAGCATTTGGAGAATTTAAAGAAAATGCTGGGCTATCTATTCGTTTCCCAAGGTTTATACAGATAAGAAAAGATAAAAATCCAGAAGATGCAACTACCACTGATGAGTTAATTCAAATGTTTCAAAATCAAAATAAAAAATAATTAATTATTTTTTCAATATTAATTGTACCCTTTCTAGAAACAATTTTTGAATGTCTTGTTTTAGGTTAGGATCTATTTTTTCCCAAGATCCTGGAAGGAAATTTATATTGGAACCTATTAAATTAAATTTACAAGTTTCCCCATTGGGACCTTCTATACTATAGGTATTCGATCCATCAGAATTTTTCGTTACTCCCACAAAAACCTCATTAATTTTACTTAAAATCGCATTTATCAAAATTGATCCTTTAATTTCACCTAGAATGTTTTCATCAATATCTGTTCTTTGTTGGATTGTTACTGTCTTTGTTGGGGCCGCAGGTGTTGGTGGTGTTGGTTGTGCTGGTTTTGGGGGTGTTGGTATTGGTGCAGAAGAGGCATTCTTTTGATATTTAGGGATGACCTTTGCAGTACTTGATTCTGGTGGAGGTGGTGGACGAAAATCTCCAACAATTTGTTCAATTTTTCGGGTATCATCTCCTGCAGTCGGTGCAGCAAGAGCTGCCTTAACTAATTCGCTTCTTTGTTCAGTTGTTAGTCCATATTTAATATTGGATTTTCCTGAACCTACTCCAACATATTCAGCAAGAACACCATCGAATTTTAAAGAATGTTCAGCATTTAAAATGCTTAATATTTTTTCAAATCTCCCTTTTTGTTCCGGATCGGATTCAATAGAGTCTCCTCTTACATCTAGTACATCACTTAATTTTCTGCCAACAATATAATTTCCAATTTCATGGCCATACGCCTTTAAACTTCTTGCCGCGCGCATAGATCCCCTTCTTTGAACCAATCCAGTATTTTTTCCCATCCATAACCAAATTACATTATTAATCTCATCCATCATTGCAACAATGTTATCATCTTTCAGACTATCCATATTAAAAAGAAGTCTTTCGCTCATTCCACTTGTAATTTCTAACATAATCACGAATTTATTATCTGAGCTCATAATTTCCAACCTAAAAACTTACTAATGATATCTTTTGTTTTTAAAATATAAATAATTATTTTCAAATTATATAATTTAAAATTTATAAGAATTAATATTTTTCCAAGACTGTTTTTTTAAATTTATTAATATGTTAAAATAAATTTTGTTATCAATTTATAATATGCATAATTTTCTAATAATTAAAAAATAAAGATATTTTTTTGTTAATATCTGTCAAAAAAAGAATGATTTACTAAGTTAATTATTTGAAAATAAAAAAATATAACAAAATAATAATTAGAAATAAGCAGCAAGTTCAGTTAGGACTGCAAGAGCACCTCTGGTATCACCGTCAGGACTAACGTAAGTTATTATTCGATTCCCACTATTTCCTTTAAATGCAACGATATGTCCTTGGCCTTTGACATTTGTTGCAATTAGACGTTCAGGGATTACTTCTAAACAAATATATTTAATTCCTTGAATATTGAGTGATCCACCACCTTGACTTGAACTCCATATACCAATTACTGATGAAAGGTCTCCCGAAAGATCCCAATTAGATGTTTGATAAATGATTGACCCGTTACTTTCTATCGCAATAGCCGTAATTGACGGATTTTGCGTCATAATGTTGTTCACTAAATCATCATATGACATTTTTATTCACTACTTTTCAGTCTGTATGATACATTGAAAATTTTTCAGTTATTAATTACAATTTGTTATGAATATTGACTATTAATTCTTTTTCGGTTATATTTCTAAATTGTATTAATCGTTTGAAATTATTTTACTTATGGTTCAACAAGAATTTTTTGTTTATTTCTCAGATTATAATTCATTTCATTAACAATATATTTTGTAGGGCGAAACTGGTAGTTTATATATTATTTCTTAGATTATTTAAAGAATTTTAAAAAAAAAATTGATGGAGTTTGATTAATGACAGAGAAAAAAGATATTCTCTTTATTTTGCCTCCCGTTAAACCCATGATTCGTTCTTTAGACCTAGTTTATACATATTTTGAAAAAATTTCAAGTCAAAATAAAATGAAACTTTTACCTATTCCTAATGGTATAATGAGTATTGGATCTTTATTAGAACATGAGGGTTATGCAATTGCTTATTACGATTTCATTCACTTTGAATCTAAAAAAAATCTATCAGATTTAATTAAAATGTTAATCCAAAAACACGATCCAAAGATCGTAGGGGGATACGCCTATACACCATATATTAATGGTTTGAAAAAAGCATTTCAAATTTTTAAACAGATTAATCCAGAGATTATAACCATTGCTGGTGGACCACACGTTACTTTTTTAGATATTCAAACCATAAAAGAATTTAATGGAGCTCTTGATGTCGTAGTCAGAGGTGAAGGAGAATTTACAACATTAGAGCTAGTTAATAAGATAATTAAAGGAAAAAATTACACCGACATACTAGGTACAACAAATTCTAAGAAAAGTAATCCGAGAAGAAATTTATTAACTGATGAGGAATTGGCAAACTTACCAGCTATTAACATTAATCTAATTCCAAAAAGCGAATTAAAGAAACCTTTATATTTTTCAATTCATTGTAGTAGGGGTTGTACATATAATTGCACTTTTTGTGCAAATCCACATTTTTGGAATCGTAAATTACGATTCAGATCTATTAATGTTATCATAGATGAAATTAGAAAACTCAATGAAAAATATAATGTCTTTTTTGATTTTGGAGATACAAATTTACCGTTAATAAAAAATTTCAAAGAATTGGTTAAAGAAATCTGTGAACTAACGTTTAATAATTCATTAGGGATGGTTCTGATGAGAGCAAACTTAGTTAATGATAGTAGATTAGATTTATTGAAAAAGATGCTAACAGATCATCCAAAATCTTATATTACTATAGGAGTAGAAAACGCTTCCGATAAAATTTTAAAAAATATGAGAAAACCTTCATGGAATATTCAATATACGGCATTAAAAAAAGTAAAGAAGTATAATCTTGATTCAATCCCCAGTTGGATGATTGGATTTCCAGGAGAATCCATTGAAACTATGACACATAATCTAAAATGTCTAAATTATTTAAACAAATCTAATTTAATTCAAACTGCAATATGTTTTATTTTCATTCCTACTCCTGGAACAGAACCTTTCTCCAATCCTGAAAAATTTGGAATTAAAATGACTACAAAAAACTGGGATTTTTTTGATAGAGCGGTATTTCCACCCCCCTATTCTTTAATCAATGAAAAAGGTGAACTAATTTTAAGTAATGAACAGATTTGGGCATATTTTATTTCAATAATAACATTGCAGAAAAAATGGCGTTTTAGAAAATATCCACAATCTATTAGAGAAATTGAACCTGAAAGATTTTTAAACTATTTAAAGACAAATCCTCTTTATTATAATGTAAATCCTACCGAGAGTGATATAACTACTTATGAGGATTATGGCGGGAAAGTGAATAACATAATTTTTTCTTGTGTATAATTAGCAAAATTTTTTAGAATTTAAATTATTCTTTATTTTTTCTTTCTTCCACTCCGACGAGCAGCAATAAGTCCAACTTTTCTTCCTGGAGGTGCGTTCCTAGATACCGTAGAACCTTTTTTACCTATGTGCTGATGACCGCCGCCTCCATGCGGATGGTCTACTGTATTCATAGCAACCCCTCTTGTAATAGGCCATTTTTTTCGTTTAGCTTTTGTCATATGAAATTTTTTTCCTGCTTTTACAATTGGCTTTTCAGGTCTTCCACCACCTGCGACAATTCCAATTGTTGCTCTGCAAGTCGGTATAAAACTTTTTAGCTTTCCAGAAGGTAATCGAATCATTGCTTTTGTTAAGGATCGAGATATTATGGTACCATAAGTACCACCCGCCCTAACTAATTTTCCCCCATCACCAGGTTTTAATTCAATGTTAAATACAGGTGTACCTTCAGGTATATTTTTAAGAGGACATGAATTTCCCTCTTTTATAGGAACTTTTTCCCCTATTTCTATTTTTTGACCAATAAATACTCCTTCAGGAATTAGCATGTATCCCTTTTTTCCATTATCAAAATTAATTAAAGCTAAAGGTGCACCTCTTCCGCTTTCGTGAACTAAATCAATAATTATACCAGTTATTTTTTGTTCACTTAATGAAAGATGTGAAATTTTTCCTTTTCTTTTATGGGTATTAGCCTTAAAAGTTGGGCTATTTCTTCTTTGAACACGTATTCTTTTTCCCAATATATTTCACTTTCCTTTAAAATATTCCCAGTTTAGTTGCAATATCGGAGGCATTATCTTCAGGAACTAATTTAACATAAGCTTTTTTATTTCCATCTCTTTGAATTAAAGTATTAACTTTTTCGACCTTAACATTATAAAGTTCTTCCACTGCTTGTTTAATTGTAACCTTGTTCGATATTCGAAGGACAATAAATGTCAGTTTATTTTCTTTTTCGATTAAATCAAATGCGGCTTCTGTCATAACGGGTCTAATGATTATGTCGTTTGATAAGCTCATTAATCTCAACCAATTTCGATATAAATAATTAAAATCTTGGTATTTATGTCTTTAACTTGTAAGAGATTAGACAATTATTGATAAATAATATACAATAATTTGAAATTTTAAATTTAATCATTACTATAAAGATGAAAATAAAACGAGATTATTTAAAATATTTGAAATTGTTTAATTAAATTTATAATAAACTGCATACTAGAAAAAATAAATGAAGGATTTTAAAAAAAAATCTTTATCTGAATATTTAGAGAGATGGACTCCAAAGGAAAAAAAAATTACAGTTTTTGGGTCGGCTTTTTTTTATCTTTTTTTAATTATCAATTTTTTAGCAGAATTAATCTATATTGATTATTCTCTAGGTTTGCAAAAAGGTTTTGAAGGAATGGGAGGAATCAATTTTTTAAAATCAGATTTATTCTTTTTGATATTTATGATTTCAATTATTTTTTTTGAACTTTTTTTGTATATTATTTATTATAGCATCCAAGGTCCGGTCAAAAGGATTTATAGTGAAAAATCAGTAGATGATTTATTTAATAGACGTAATAAATCTTGTAAATGGCAAAATAAATTGTTATTTTTTTTCATTATAATATCATTTTTCTATATTTTTGATAGTTATATTAAATTATTTATTCAAATTTTAAATCAGTTTATAATAATCGAGCTTTTTCTTCATTTTATTTTTTTGTTAATAAATGGTATTCTCTTTTTTTCATTAATCATGGTAACGTTAGATATTAAACTGCTAAAAGATCTAATTTATCAACAAAAATCCAATAAAAATAATTGTTTGAAGATGAAAAAAGTCGAGGAAATTTTTCAGATAGTTGCTATTTTCGTATTTTCTTTGATAATTGGAAATTTATTACTTCTAATTACAAAAATAATTTAGAAACTTAAAAAATTTAGATGACTTCATTATATTCGGTTAATTTAGAAATAGAAATTTTTTGTTTTGTAACCTCTTCTACGATTTTTAGAAATTCCAAAGCTGAGAACGCTCTATATGTTTGATTAATTTTTTCTTCGAATAAATTCATTAACTCCTTTGATTTTTTAATCGAATTTCTTATATCTTTGCTTTTAACTTGATATAGTATTTTTAAAACTTGTTCAGGATTTGCCTTAATTCCTAATTTATCGAGAATCCATTCGATATTTTTCCTTCCGGAGAATTTTCCCATATAGAAATGCCTTTGTCTACCAATTATTCTTGGATCAAAAGGTTCAATAGTTTCAGGCCCTCCTCGTAAAATTGCATCGACATGAAGACCACTTTCATGACAAAAACTATTAAAACCGGTTACTGGATGATGAACAGAAATAGGTAAGCCAAAATATTCTTCTACTAATTTAGATAATTCAAATATTTTCTCTTTTTTTAAAGTTTTTTTATTATATAATATTTCTAAAGCTAAAACCATTTCTTCTAATGAAGCATTTCCACTTCTTTCTCCATATCCATTTACACAAACATGCGGAAAATTTGCTCCCATTTCAATTCCTGCTAAGGTATTTGAAACCGCAAGCCCAAAGTCATTATGAGCATGAATTGATGTGGTTGATTTTTTTATAATTTCATTCTCTCGTAAGTTTTTAATTAGATTGGACATGGCTAAAGGACGCATTATTCCCACAGTATCAGCAATAATTATTTTATTTACGCCTGAATCGATAGCTGTATGAAAAAAATTTAAAAGCATATCAAATTCAGTTCGAGATGCATCCATTGCAACGAAATCAGTAATTACACCATGATCAACTGCATATTCAATGGCTTTTGATACAATTTTCATCGATTCATTAATATCTTTGTTCAAAACTTTTTTTAAAGCCAATTTACTTGTAGGAAAGAATATTGGAATTTCATCTATATCACATTGAAGAGAATCATCTATATCACTTATTTTAGCCCTAGCAGGAGCCGCAATCTTTGCTCTAAACTTTTCCTTAGCAATTTCATTAACAATTTTTTTCTCTGATTCAGAAACGGCCGGAAACCCAACAGCTATAACGCTAACTCCAATTTCATCTAATAATTTTGCGATATCAAGTTTTTGCTCAAATGATAAATTAACCCCTGGTGTCTGTTCACCATCCCGGAGTGTCTCATCCCAAATATATATTTTTTCTGGAATTTGATTGGGATTATTTATTTTTAAATGATTATAATTGTAGAGCAATTCGTTATTAGAAATAATTTCTCTCATTTAAAATACCCATTTTAAATAATAAACAAAAAAATCTGTTTTTTACCCAATAATTTTAAAATAATTTAAAAAAATTTTCCTAATCTATATCCAAAATGCAGATATGAAAAAAATGAGAATGAATTAGAAATAAAAAAAGCAAAAATTTCCTAGGAATCATAAAATACATTAATTTTTTTTTAAAAGAAAATTTTGCAATAAGTTTAAATCAAGATTAAATTTTCGGTCATTATCCATGACTTTCTTGCAATTATCCTTTTCATCTTAATAAATTTTGGAATTGGTTTCAATTGTTGAGAACGTCCTTCAATATCCATTAAAATTGCATATCCAATAGCCATACGACCTTTAATGAAATAGTTTTTCCCATTATACCTTACTTTGTCATATTTTCTAAATCCACATATTTTCATAGTGGTTATATGTTGTTGACTCCTTTTGCCCCTAGTTTGTTGATAATCACCTCTCGGAATACACTTCTTATATAATATTTTATCGGTTTTAAAGTCTGGTTGTTTACCCTTAGTACTAATTACTGCTGCGTCGATAAAATGATATTTTGGTAAATTAAAAGCTTGCCTATGTGTCTTAGTAATAAAACCAAATGTTTCTTTGGCGTTTGTTCTTTTAAATAATTGTTTTATTATAATATTCATTTGAGTTGCATGCATCAATCCTCTCTTTCGAGAGCCACTTTTTTTTAACGTGATTTTTCCTTCATGAAGTGCCAAATGACAAGTTTTACATAAAACAATTAAGTTTTCAGGATTATCACTTCCACCTTGTTCTCGAAATATAATATGATGGCAATGTAATTTCCTATCTTTTGATTTACCTTTACAATATTGACATCTATAATTATCACGATGAAGAACGAACGCTTTTGTATTGTTGAAACCATATTTTAATCCTTTTTGGTATAATATTGGGTTATTTAATACACTTGGATTTCTAATGGCGTGTAGGTCAAATGTTCCATTCTCGATAATTAGGTCATTAATTGGTAATATTTTTTCAGCGAATTTAATTTCTCGTAGATGGGTGTTAATCTTACTATTTATTGTTGGAGAAAATCGTAACTTCCTTCTTGAATTTTTACGGTTTAAAAATCGACATTTTCGATAACGACACTTCCGATTACGTCTTAATTGTCGATAATTTCTCCTTCTATTCATTCTATTTGTGATATCATTACGTACTTCTATTTGTGAAATATATTGTATATTACCATCTATATCCGATACCGCAGAACCAATAATACGACTCCCAGAATCAAGTCCAAGGTTTAATTTTTGCAGATATACTATCTTTAGCTGATATAACAATTTAATGATGAAAGGAGTTACCCTTTCCACTCTCGCTTTATTTTGCTTGAGTAGTAACCGGGCAATTACATTGCTGCACGGCATTAAGGGCTTTCCATCATTATTAATTACAAATACCATTTTTTAAAAAATCCTTTCGGATAAATCCTCCGTCCAAGGACGGGTTGTGCGTATCCTTACCCTGTTACCAAGTGAGGAATCCGTCTTCCCCTCGACAATGATGAAAAGGCTTATTATGTCCGTATCACTGTCCACAACCCTTTAGGACTTTTAAACACGAACGACAGAGCTTCAGTCTGGGGCGGCAACCGAAGGTGTCATGACCAATCCATCGTAGCTACAATTTCTTATAACTAAGTCTGGTGCCCTTAGATTCCTATTTGGAATCTCTGACGGAAGTCAGGGGTAGGGCACTTCTTTGATTTAAACCTTTGAAATAATTTCAAATTTTGCTAATTCATTAATTTCTATTTATTATATATTATGAAATGCGCGATATTAATTTCTTCCCTTATATAAAGAAGTGATTTTGCGCAAATGATTTAGGAAATAATGATTTTGCGCATATAAATCATATTTTTTAATTATTCCCATTCTATCTAGATAAAATCAATTAAAATAAATTTTTATAAATAAAATTGAAATAAAGTTAAAATACTTCCAAAGAAAGAAATAAAAATATTTAAAATTAAGTTATAGTTATCTTTTAAATGAGAATTGAAAAATTATGGATTATATGAATATCAAATCGCCTTTGAATTTATCATAGAAGTTGGTATTTAAAGAAAAAATAATTATAATATTAATTACATGGGAGAAAATAAAATATGATTAACCATGTGTATATTATCAGAAGTGATGGGACAATTTTATTCCATAAAACCTATGGCAGCGTCAAAGTTGACGATAGTCTTGTTTCGGTTTTTCTTAGTGCAGTAAGTTCATTTGCCGGTTCTTTATCAGAAGGAGAGATTAAATCAGTCGTAACTGGGCGTTTAAAATTTTGTTATACTCCAGGCCCTGGAAGATATAAGGATTATTTATTCGTTTTTTGCGCAGATGAAGGCGATGATGACTTAGGATTGAGAGAGAGATTAAAAAGAACCAGAGATTCATTTGTAGAAGATTTTGGAATTCAAGCTTTAGGTTGGGATGGAAGGGATGTAAGCACATTTGATGGTTTCATTACAAGTCTAGAAAAAATATTAATGGGAATTATCAAGATTGCACTCGTAGGATTTGGGGGTGTTGGAAAGACAACAATGCTTAATTTAATGAGAGGAACCGATGTTCCATTAGATTATAATCCAACAATTGCAGTTGATGTAAAAAGATTAACTGGTCTATCTGACCGGTTTGAAGTTATAATTTGGGATTTTGCTGGTCAAGAACGATATACTCCTCTATGGACTTTTTTATTACGTGGTACAAACATCGTCTTATTGGTTACGGATAGTACTGTAGAAAATGTGATGGAAACAAAAAAAGTTTATTTAGAAATTATTAGAGAAAAACAGCAAGAAAGAATACTTCATACAGTAGGAATCGCTAATAAGCAAGATATGCCAAGGGCAATGAAACCAAAATTAATAGAACGATTGTTAGGTGTACCTTGTTATTCGATGGTAGCAATAAATCCAACTTTTCGAGATAATTTGGTTTCTATCTTATCCAATGCTATTGATGAATGGTCTAGGTCAGTTGAAACTCAAGATTAGTTTTTAAAATATTTTTTCCAATTTACAATTTTTATTTAATTCATAGTATATGAAATAAATATAGATAACAAAGGTACCATGTACAACCAAAGATTGTTAATGTAATTATTACATTTTTTATTGGATTAGCGATTTTGATGATTTTGGCTAAATTATATGATGAAATTATTAAAATTGAAATTAGAGTTATAATTAAGGGTAAAAAATCCAAATAATTTATTAACTTCAGCAACAAATTTTGAAATTTTAAATCTATATTTGAAAAAGAAAAAGCTAGACTGAAAACAGGAGCTAATGAGATTAATAACCCTAAAATAAATCCTGAGATTAGAGATATCAACTTTATTTTAAAATGTTGAGTTTTATAAACAAGTTCTCTTTTTTTTATTAAACTTTGATTTTTTTTCAATTGAGTTAGAAGTGAAATTATTTGACTTCCTGCTTTTATTGAATCTTTTATTAACATTCGTTTGATTAAATTTAAAATTTGAACAGATGGTTCATTAATAAGACTTTGGGCAAACTTATCCCAAGCAGATTCAAAAGAGATATTTTTGAAAAAAAATAAATTTAAAATATTGATTAATTTAGATTTTAAGACTCCTCTATATTTAAAAACCGCACTTATGAAGGATCTTTCAATAGTAAACCTTCTTTTTAAAAAATTTCCAAAAAATGAAAGAAATTCAATTAGTTCTTCAAATTCTAATTTCATTTTTTCTAATTTTTTATTTGAATTTTCATTTTCAAAGCTTCCAAAAATTAAAAATTTTGATTTTAACAAAAATCTCTTTAAATATCTGAGGAGAATCCAATAGATTGGTATTAAAATAAAAATCCAGACATTATTTTCCCATCCATTTAATAATATTGTAATTGTGAATAAAAGTGGCAGAAATGAACAAATTCCAATTATCACAATTAATTTGCTATCTAATTGTTTTGTGAATTTTTGATATTCATTTTCTTTTTCAACAATATGGCTCTCTAATTCTTCTATTATCGTATCATGTGAATAATTTGTTGCGATTATATTTAGAATACGTTCCCTTAAAGGATCACTAGGCTGATTAAGGGCAAAATTATAAAGTGTTTCTTCAGGATCAGAACCCTGATTAATTTTCCATATCATTTCATGAAATTTTTTTGAAATATAAGGATAATTACCTTGAGATATAAAAAAAATCGAATCAAAAATTGATTTTGTAGTTGCTAAAATTATTAGAAATTCTTGAAAGGTAAGGTCAACATATTGTAGAATTAATAATTTTTCGCTTTCATATTCCATTATCAATTTGTTTAAAATCATATTATATGAAACATATCCAGTTACTAGTCCTATAATTAAAAAAAGGAAGGATTTAAATAATAGAGTTAGAAATATTGAAAAAATTAGAGTCATACAGAAAAATAATATTGATGCAGAGATAATTTCCTGGGGAACTAACATATATTTATTAAATAAATGTTTAGCAGCAAACTCTAATTTTTCATTGTTTATTCGTGAACTAATAAATTTTAGAAAATCAATCTTAGAAAATGTTTTACATAATTTACTATATAAGTGATTTTTTTTGAATTCTTCACTGTAATTTCTCATATTAAGTTATTTAAAAATTCATATATAAACAGCTAAATTGAAAAGAAATCAATTTATAAAAATAGAGATAATAGTTGTGAATTTAATTTTTTAAATGAAAATTCAGGTTGCATTTCAAGATTTCTTTTAAAAACCCAAAATTTTTTAATAAATGATATGATATCATCCAATTCATAGATTTCTTGATTTTTTAATAATTCAAAAAATTTATAATATGTCATTAATTCTTCAACAAAATTATTTACTGAAATATTCTCAATTAAGAGTTCTTTTATTTTCTTCATTACAGGGGACTCATCAAACAATTCTTTTAATGAGTTAAAGTTATTTTTTAGTAAATCATTTTCTGGGTCTCTTAAAAATAGATTAACTATTTCAATATTATCATTATTTTGTTCATTGATTCCAATTTCTGCAATTCTTATAACTTTTCTTCCAGATTTTGTTTTGGCGATTTGCACAATTACGTCTAGATTTTTAATTGAATTTTGTGGTATTTCATCATCCCCTATCCACCTTTGAATAATCAATTCAGGAGATTCTCCATGACATGTTCCAAGTCCGCATCTTAGTCCAGTTTTTAATAAGAAAAAATAAGCTTTTACAGTTTCTTTATAAATTAATTCTCCAATAAATATCATATCAGGAGTTCTATGAAGAGACTCTCTAACTTGAATATTTTTTGAAAAAAATTTATTCTCTTGAGAATTTGATGAAACATGAAACCTAACTTGATGTTTTCCATATTTATATTGGGCAATGCTCTCAATTACATCTTCCAAATATATTTTTCTCCACTCATTTGGAGTCAAAATATCTAAAGAATTAATTAAAGTTGTTTTACCTGCTCCTGGGGCTCCAATAACTAATATATTTCGTCTGTGAAATAATAGAAAACATAGATATGCTGCTGCTTCAATAGAAATTGTATTGAGATTTATTAATTCTATTATTGAGAATACATTTTTTCTTAATTTTCTAATTGAGAAATTAAATTCATCAGTAGCTAAAGGACTTATATTACATGACACCCTTACATTAAAAAAATCAGTTGTCAAATCTGTTTTTAAAAATGGATGTTTTTCATCCAACAAAGAATTATTTTCCAATCTAATTTTAGTTTTAAAATTTTCTATATCATTAGAATTAAAAGTAATAGGCGTAAAACACCTGCCATATTTACTATGGTCTATATATATAGTTGATTTAGGATTATCTAGAAAAATTTCCTCAATAAAATCATCTAATAGAAAAGGAATAATTTTCTTTAACCCGATGGATTCAAAACAAAGTATTTTAGAAAGTCTTTCTGAATTTACTTTTGAACCTTTATGATTTGATTCTAAAAAATTTTTAATTTTTTGCAATTTATACCTTATTAATTCATTTAAAGTAAAAAATTTCATTTTATCGTTAAAAGTTTCATTCGTATCTAGTAAATTTCTTGTAAATTGATTTGATTTAATAGAATTTGAATAACTATAGATAAATTCTTCTTTTTTATAATCATTATAAATTTTAATAATATATGGCCCCACTGAATACTGATCAATAATTTGGTTCGTTTGAAAGCTTTCGGTTATTGTTTCTTCGTTTTGTATTATCTTGAATTGAAAAACTTTTAAATAAATTTTTTCAAAAGGCTCCTTTTTTCCTGTAGGTGTTAAATTCATATATTTTTTAAAAAAATCTAGCTGATTAATTGATAATTCTATTTTTCTTAAATCTTCTAAAATGTGATTCAGACATTTTTTACAATTTTTATTCCTCTCAATTAATGAATTAATAACCATAATTTCATTTTTAATTTCAACATAAGCTCTTATTGGGTTAGATTGAAGCAACCCTATTTCATTATAATTTCCAAATAGTCTGTTTAAAAAAATTTGATATTTATTTTGGCATACTTTACGATTTACACAAGATTTATTAAACAGATTAAGCTTAAGACTAATTAATTTAATTTTTCGAATAAAATCGGATAATTCTTTTAACATTTTAGTTTGGTTTTTATAGAAACACAATCTAAATTGTTCATTAATGAAAAAAATTTCATCAATCTTATCAAAATCAGAAATCATTCTAAAACAATTATAAGTACAAATAGAATTCGAGAAGATTTTTCTATTTTTGCATGATTCATTCTGAGAACATAGAAAGTTTAGCCTCTTAAATAATCTATTTGAAGTTAACCCATCATCTCCATAAACCAATTCCAATACTGGTTTGCAAATATTTGATAGTTCCTTCATTATAATTCTTAAATTATTTAAAATGAAAATATTTAAACTCATGATTTAAAAACTTTTTCAAAAAGGAATTAGAGGAGTTTAAATTTTAAATATAAAAAATTATTTTGGTGATTAGATTTGTATTTTTTAATTTTTTTATTATTAATCTGGATAGTCGAAAATATATGATTTAATCATAAATCGACAGATAATTCTAATTCCTTTAAGTCATGATTTTGTAACCCTTTTTATATTTACTATTCCATTTATTATTACGATCCCAATAGTCTTTAATAGAGTTGTGGACTTTCCTGTTTTTATTCCAGTTTTTATTATTTTGGCTATAATTATTGGAATATTAATAATTTATCAATTTTATATGATAATTGTAACCAATTCATAAAAAGATTTTCTTTTAAAAAAGAAAAAAATTAGAAATGTCAGAAATACTTACAAATTCAAGTCATTTAATATTTTCATTAATTAAATGAAAATTTAATTCCTTGCAGGTCAGTTTCATCATCCATATATATTCTGAAATAGTTTAATTTAAAAATTTCTTTTTTATCTATTTTAAAAAATTAGTTTTAATTCATTTTTTTAGGTACGCTTATGACACTTATATTAGATATTTTCTTTCATCTCATGGGGGGTGCAAAATCTGCATCTTCATCCTCATATTGTTCCATTTCTAGTTTTTTAACGATAATTCTAGTAATATATCCTGCAATTTTATTTCTAAAACGCTTAGAAGTGTAATTGGTTACCTTTTTTAAAATGTTTTTATTATGCTCAAAATCAGTAGTGAATTTACTTGGAAATTTTTCATAAATTTGAGTCGATAACCTTTTTATTGTTTCAGTTCTTACTTTTCCACACAAAATTAAAACCAAATAGAGTTTTATATATAAATTTGTCTTTTTATTTAAAATTATTTGCATCAATAATTAGTTTCATTGTACTCTGTCTTACATAGAACAATAAATGTCTTTGAATTCACTATAATCATATTAAATGTATCTAAAAATAATATAACTCTCATTTTTTCTTTTAAAAATCCTCAAAAAAGATAATTTGAACCTTATAAGTAATTTAAAAATTTATTAGGTTTAAAAAAATGAATGATAGAAAATCTCAAATACAAATCTTAGGTGTCGAATGTAAACATAATGATGTTATTCTAGACTTTTCAAGAGGAGAATATATTTGTTCTAATTGTGGTTTAGTTATGTCTCAACAATATGTACCCCCGACATATAAAATGAATCCAATTATAAATGATAAAATAAGCAATACATCAAGGCATTATATTTCATTAGGAGATCGGTTACATATAATTGATGGATTGGGCAGTTTTATTGATTATGAACATTCTTCATTTTTTTCAGATTCTCAAGGAATTCCACTTTCTGCTAAATCACAAGCTTTATTCAAAAGATTAAAATATTATGATTTAAGAGCTAGAATCGCAAAAAGAGAAACAGATTATCGAGCTTTAAAGACTTTGAATCAGGTTATTCCAAAATTGAATTTAAATTCGAAAATTCGAGATAGAGCGGCATATATTTACCATAAAATAATTAAAGATAAAGAAAAAATTACAAATCATATTTTATTAATTGCCTTATGTCTTTTATTAGCAGTTCGAGAATATAAGGACCTTGCACCTGTAACGATACAGGAGATTGCAAAAACATTTCGAATTCTGGGACATAGAGTCAGTGAACGCGCAATGATTCAATTAAGCTTGAAAATGAGACCAAAATTTAGAACTTTTTTTAAAAATAAAATTCGTCGGAGTGAAGAGTATATTTCACGTATCATCTCGAATGTTATGAAATATCCAAAAGTCAACTTACGTTTAAAAAATTATAATGTCAATCCAACTACTTATGAAAGAGAACTTACGAGAGAAACGAGAATGATTCTAAAGAATATAGATTTCAAAAAACGAGGAGGGAGAAATCCATATATTTTTACAGTGGCAACCGTTTATGCTGCAGATCAGAAGATTTCATCTAAATTAAACTCCCATTCAATATTGACTCAAAAAATTTTATCTGAGGCCACAAATTGTGCGGAATATAGTATCAGAGATCATTGGCGTGGATTATTATATGATTTTATTAAAAAAATGAAATAACAGAATAAAGTTAAATAACAAAACCTTCATTATTTTTGCTAAATTTTTTTATCATTTTGTTATCTTTGTACAGTAAGGTGAGTTTTTAAAAATATTAAGGGAAGGGTTTAATGTCAAAACATTTTTGACTCTATTTAATAATTCAAATATTGAAAATTTACAATTTAATTTATATTGAATATACATGTCTAATAATTTATTTAATAAAAAGCTGATAATTTTTGATTTTGATGGAACATTGGTAGATTTTATAATAAATTACGTCTCTTTACGTTCAGAAGTTATTGAATATTTGAAATCTGCTTTTGAATTTCCTATAGATTTTTTTTCAATTCAAGATCGAGTATTAACTACATTAAATAAGGCTCATACTTTTATTTTAAAAAAAGAATCTAGCTATAATTTGAAGTCAATTTCAAATGATGTAGATAAAATAATGCGAAAATGGGAATGGGAGGCTGCGAGGAAAAATAAAATTGATTCAAATGTTAAAGAAACATTAAAGATTTTAAAAAATAAGGGATTTAAATTAGCAATATTTACCCTAGAACCAAAAGAAATAATTGAATTCTATTTAAAAAAGGCTAAAATTGAATATTTAATTGATATAATTGCCTCAAGAGATATTGTTAAAGAATTAAAACCAAATCCCGAGCATATAAACTATATTTTAGAAAAATTAAAAGTAAAAGCTAATCAGGCAATTATTATAGGAGATCATGTGATTGATATGGAATGTGGTAAGAATATAGGAGCTCTTTGTATTGGAAAAAAGAGTAAATTACATACTAAAGAAGAATTATTGGCAAGCGGAGCTGATTTTATAATTTCAAAAATTTCAGAATTAAATTCTCTTATGAAATTATAATGTTTTCAAATAACCTTTTATTTTTAGATAAATATAATAAAATATTATAGAATTTATATTATGGCTTCCATATCGTATTAATGAAAGAATTTTTTTAATGCATAAGAGATCTGGAAAATCTATCAATAAAAATGGTTATAAAATTATACATTATTTTAATTTTAAAGCTAGTAAATTTTGGAAAAATTAAAAATGTTAATCAATATAGATTTACACTATCATAGTGGTTATTCTGGTGGAGTAGGTCAAATAAATTTAACAAACTTCCTTGAAACCGGTCCTAAAAAAGGAATAGATGTTTTTGGGACTGGAGATTGTTTACATGAATTATGGCTGGGAAATTTAAAAAATCAACTTGTTGAAACTCAAAAAGATAGTGGGATTTTTCAACTAGAAAATCAAAAATCTGTGAAATTTATTTTACAAACGGAATTAATATTTACTTGTTCACTCAAAAGAAATCGAAAATCGGCTCATATAGTTTTTTTATTTCCAGATTTTGAAAGTATTTCTAATACAATAAGATTATTTGAGTTATGGAATGTAAAAAATACTATTGGAAGACCTTTTGTAATATGTGAAGATAATGAAGAAGTTGGAAACAAAATAAATGAAATTTTAAATATTAACGAATTTATCGAATTTATTCCCGCTCATATCATGACCCCTGAAGGAGTTTTTGGCTCAAAAAATCCAATCAATTATTTAGAAGATTTTTTTGGCGGTATAACTGATGAAATTCATGTCATGGAAACGGGTTTAAGTGCAGATCCAGTAATATTAGGACTTATTCCCGAATTAGATAAATTTGGTTTAATTTCAAATAGTGATGCCCATAGTACATGGCTAAATCGTTGCGGAAGAGAATTTACTAGTTTGGATCTAAATAATGAAAAATTCAATTACTTTGAAATAATTGAATCATTTAGGACCAATTCTATAATAAGAACTTGTGAATTTAACCCTACAGAAGGTAAGTTTTTTCTTTCAGGCCATAGAGCAGGAAAAGAAAGACATAATAATGATTATTGTGTATATTCACCCAAATTCACTCCTAAGGATAAAAAATGTCCTATTTGCGGAAAAAAACTTACAATTGGAGTCTTAGAACGTGCATTAGAATTATCGAAGATTCAAGGGGCAAATAGAGAGTATGGTTATTTACCTCCAAAGCAACAAAAGTTTATTCATATGGTTCCTCTGATAGAAATTTTGGCCTATTATTATCAAATTAAAACCGTAAAGTCGAAAAAAATAATAAATATTTATAATAAAATTATTAATCTTCTAGGAAATGAATGTGAGATGTGGTTTTTAGACAATTCCATCCTCGAAGAAAAACTAAGTAAGGAAATTTCAACAGAAATTATTGATTTAATAATTAAAATAAAAAATGGTAATTTTTCTTTTTCACCTATAGGTTTTGATGGTACATATGGTAAGTTGGTTGTTGGCAAAAAAGTTGATTTCTTTAATGTTAACTTTTGTTCTAAAAAACTATTCCAAAAAAAATTAATGTGATTTAAATAAAACTACTAGTCATATCATAATATTAGCTAGGCTAATATTAATATAAAATGATTTAAAATAAATTATAAAAGAAAAATTTAAAATAATAATCCATTTTTAACAAAAATTAAATGTTTGGTAATTAAAGATGAAAAAAAGAAGCTGTATTATTTTAGCATCTACAGGAACAGTAGGACAGAGATTAGTATATATGCTAAGTCAACATCCATGGTTCGATATAGTGGATATTTCAGCCTCTAAGAGATCTGCGGGGTTGAAATATGAAGACAGATTAAAAGACAGTTGGTATCTTGATGTAGATATTCCTGAGGAAATAGCAGAAATGAAAATAAAATTAACTGAGCCCAAAGAAGTTCAAAAAGCGGATATCGCATTTTCTGCACTACCATCTAAGGAAGCTAAACAAATAGAACTGGATTTTGCTAAGGCTGGTTATTATATTCAAAGTAAAGCAAGTGCCCATAGACAGGATCAAGATGTCCCACTAATTATTCCTGAATTAAATGCTGATCATTTAGATTTAGTAAAATTACAAAGAGATTCTAAATGGTCAGGTGCTATTGTTACTGATCCTAATTGTACGACAGTAGGTTTAGCGATGGTCCTTAAACCAATATATGAGGAATTTGGCATTAAGAGTGTAATTGCTAATACTTGGCAGGCAATTTCTGGTTCTGGAATTCCAGGAGTTCCTGGTTTATTAATTAATGATAATGTTATACCATTTATTGCTGGAGAAGAAGAAAAAGTTGAGTCAGAAGTCTTGAAAATTCTAGGTAAATTGGAAAAAGATTCTATAAAAGATGCAGGTTTTCCAATCGCAAGTACATGTACTAGAGTTCCAGTTACAGATGGTCATTTTGAAACCCTATATATTAATACACAAGAAAAAATTGAGGATATCCAGAAAGTAAAAAAGATATTAGGGGATTTTAAAGGAATACCAGAATTCTTAAAATACAAGGAGAACTTTACATATGCTCCTAAAGACCCAATAATTGTTCGTGAAGAAATAAATCGACCACAGCCCAGATTAGATAGATTAGCAGGAACAGTACCGGGTATGGCTGTAAGCGTTGGAAGAATTAGGAAAGGTGTAGATAATTTCTCAATAAATCTATGTCTAATTAGCCATAATACAATCCGTGGTGCAGCGGGGGCTTCTTTATTAGGAGCTGAAATGGCTCTTATGAAGAATTATATATAATCTATTTCTTTTTCGCAAAAAAATTTATTTTTCTTTATATTCAAATAAATTGTAAGGTGATAAGGATAAAACTATTTATAATTAAATTGGAAAAAGACTGGGATTTTGTAAAAAAAATAGCTTCAGAAGCTGTTATCAATGGATTAACAAATTTTTTCACAAATAACAGTGAAATTGCAAATAAGGTTCGAGAATTTGGGTCCATTACTTTATATTCCTTTAATAAAGATCTCAACCCAGATATTCTTATTATTAAGGAAGAAGAAGATCATGAATTGACTTTAAAGAAAGAACAGCGCATTGGACGATATATAATAATAAAAAGTAAAGAAGATGAAGAATTGGTAATTAAAGCTTCCAAATTAGGTTCTAAGATTGTTATAATAAAGGGTGCGGATTGGAAGATTATTCCACTTGAAAATTTAATAGCAGATTTACATAAAACTAATACTAACTTAATAGTTGAAGTCGAGAATTTATCCGAAGCAAAATTAATGTTAGAAACACTAGAATTAGGCTCAGATGGTGTATTAATTCCCTTAAAATCAATCGATGAGATTAAAGAAATCAAAAATCTATTAGAAGAATCCAAAACTATTGAACTTAGTAT
Organism: Candidatus Helarchaeota archaeon; assembly: GCA_013375355.1. The sequence goes on along the minus strand of JABXJV010000054.1, from coordinate 9,407 downwards.
AGCAAAAGTAACAATTATTAAAGAAGTAGGGGCAGGAGATAGAGTATGTTTAGATACTTGTTCGATTTTAAATATAGGCGAAGGTATGCTTATTGGATCCCAATCAAAGGGATTATTTCTTATTCATAGTGAAACTTTTGATACTGAATTTGTGGCGTCTCGTCCTTTTAGAGTAAATGCAGGAGCTGTTCATGCTTATATATTATTACCAAATGGTAAAACACAATATTTGTCTGAAATTAAAGCAGGGGATGAAGTCTTAATAGTTGATTCAAAAGGAACATGTCGCAAAGCTATTATAGGGCGTTCCAAAATCGAGAAACGTCCTTTACTATTAATTGAAGCTCAAATTAATGATGAAATCCTTAAAACAATTGTCCAAAATGCAGAAACAATCAGACTCGTTAATAAAGATCAAAAGGCTATTTCGGTATCAAAACTTAAAGTCGGAGATGAGATCTTGGTTTTTTATAAACACGGAGGGCGACATTTCGGCAAATTAGTAGCGGATGAATTTATCATAGAAAAATGATTATAAATAAGTTAAGGAGCTTCTTAAAACGATTTGTGTTGCAATTGCCGCAGAAAATTCAAAAATGGCTATAAAAAAAATTAGAGCTGCTATTGAAAAAGGTGCAGATTTAATTGAAATTAGATTAGATTATTTTAAAATAATTTCTAATGAAGAATTAACTCAATTACTAAAAATAACTGAAATTCCAAAAATTTTTACTGTGAGAAAAAAAGATGAAGGAGGACATTTAAAGTCTACTGAAGAAGAAAGAATAAGAATCTTAAAGAAATGTATTGAATTTAAGCCAGAATTTGTTGATATTGAATATTCTACATCTAATATTAATGAACTCATAAAATTGACCAAAAAATTAAATGTAAAAACAATTATTTCTTATCATAATTTTTCAAATACTCCTGAATTAAATGAACTCCAAAAAATTCTTTTAAAAATTGAAAAGATCAATGGGAATATTTCAAAAATTATAACGAATGCAAATAATATTGATGATAATCTTAGAATTCTATCATTGATTAAATATGCGAAAAATAAAATAGTTACTTTTGCTATGGGTGAAAAAGGAATATTTTCACGAATTTTTTCACCATATTTTGGTGGATTTTTTACTTTTGCATCCATAGAAGAGTTAACTGCACCTGGTCAGATTAATATAGAGAATATGCATGAAATTTTAGACTCATTTTCTAGAATAAAAGCCGAAAAATGAATTATTTTTTAGTTAAATTTTCATTTATTATCTTTTCCATTAATTTTATTGGTGCCTTTTTATTAGTCCATAGTTCAAATGCTTCTACACCTTGATATAGAAACATTTTACTTCCACCTATAGCCTTTGCTCCTTCTTCTTTGGCATTTTTTATTAGAAGAGTTTCAATTGGATTATAAATAGCATCAAAGACAACCAGATCATTTCTTAAAAATTCCTTGGGAACAGGACTTTCTTCATGTTTTGGAAACATACCAATTGGCGTGCAATTTAATAATAAATCAGCCTTTTTCAATTCTGTTTTTAAAACATTTTTACTAGGATTAAACGATGAAACTTTATTACTATATCTTTGTTGTAAATTAGAAACGAGTCCATCAATAACTTTCTTCTTAATGTCGGTTATTTTCAAATGATTAATTTCTTGCAATAAATTGAATGAAATCGCTCTTGCCACCCCACCTGCTCCAACCATAACACAATTCATTCCCTTTAATTTAATTCCTGCTTGTTTCATTGATCTCATAAATCCTAATCCGTCTGTATTTGTTGCAAATAGTTTTCCTTCCCTATTTACAATTGTATTAACTGCTCCGATATCTCTTGCAATGGGATCTATTTCATCTACAAATTTCATTACTGCAACTTTATGAGGAATTGTTACATTTGCCCCTAAGAAATTTAATGCCGTTATAGATTCAACCGCAGCTTTTACGTTATTTTTTTCAACTTTGGTCGCGATATAAATCGCATTTATCCCGACTTCTTTAAAAGCATTAGAATGCATTTTAGGAGACATACTATGCTCTACTGGATTTCCTATTAGTATTACAGCCTTTGTTTTGCCACTTAATTCCATTTCTATCAAAAATTCACCTTTTTTTTAAAATTTTTAATAAAATATTTTCAATCTCAATATTTTCTTATTATATCGAATTTTAAAATTTCTATCAAAAAAACGAATTAGAAAATAGAAATTATTACTTTTTTTACAATCTCTCTCACATTTTAGAATTTATCACTTTTAATTCATCAAGATTGTTAAAAATAATGGTTTGAGTAAGAAAAAGAAATATTGAGGTTTAAATAGGGAAAAATGAAAAAAAAGCTATCCAAAAAAAACCGTGATAAAGAATGAATAATAAATATTCTGAATTAAAAGAAAGCAATATTATACCAATATTCCTATCGTTTCTAAAATTCGCATTGGGTGAAACAATTTTCACAACCTCTGGTGCAGATCCCTTTTCTCCTTGGCCCTGGCCATAATACGACAAACTTAATTAATTATTTTTTTTTTCTTTTTTAAAAATTTCAACTATTTCATTAATTATTGAGTTGATATCCTTTTCCGTATTTATTGTATATTGAGCTGCTGCTTTATAAAAAGGAGCTCTAAATTCTAATAAATCTTTAATTGATTTCATGGGATTTGGATTGTCTAAAAGTGGACGTTTTTCTTTTCCCTCTATCATTGTTCTCTCATAAATTACAACCGGTGTGGCTTCCAGATAAATTATTATTCCTTTTTGTTTTAAGTAATCAATATTGATTTTATTTAAGACTACACCTCCCCCACAAGCAATTACTACATTGTTTTTAATAGAAACTTTTTTACAAGCTTCAATTTCATACTCTCGAAAACGTATCTCGCCATCTTCCTTAAAAATTAGAGGAATTGGCTTTCCAGCTAATTCTTCGATGAATTCATCTAATTCAATGAAGTCCATCTTTAAAATTTTTGCTAATTTTTCTCCAACTGTAGTTTTTCCTGTTCCCATAAACCCTATTAATGCTATATTACTTTTTTTCATAATTATTACCTCTAGAATTAATATATCATATTAAAATACAAGTTTGAAATTATTATTTATAATCATACATATGATTGTATAAATCATTGTTTTTACAGTAATATCTGAAGACTTATTATAATAAATAAAGAAGTATGGAAATTTATAGAAAGATGAATTAAAGAGAGAACATTTTGAATGTTAAATTAAAAAAATTAGAAATTATAGATACTGAATTAACCGCCCCCCCTTCAAAAAGTTTAACACACAGAGCTATTTTTATCGCTTCTTTAGCTAATGGAACCAGTAAATTAAAGAATTATTTAATTTCAGATGATACAAATTATTCAATAAAAGCATGTTCAGCCTTTGGTCCAAAAATAGAAAATATAAAGGGGGATCTACACATAACCGGAATGGATTACCCATTAAAAAATCCATTAAATGAAATTTACGTTGGAAATTCTGGAACTACCATGAGATTTATTACCAGTTATTCGGCTTTAATGAAAAACAATCAAGTCAAGATATATGGTAATAAAAGGATGAATGAACGACCAATTGGTGATTTAATTCATGCATTAAATGATTTGGGTGTTAAAACTTATTCTATTAATAAAAATAATTGCCCCCCAATAATTGTAGAAGGAGGAGGAATTAGAGGTGGTCGAACAACTTTAAAAGGCGATATAAGTTCACAATTTTTCAGTTCTTTATTAATAAGTTGTGTTAAAGCTGAAAATGATGTTGAAATTCATACTCTTGGTGCACTTAAATCAAGGCCTTATATAGACTTAACAATAGATACAATAAGATATTTCGAAGGAGAAATAAAAAACGAAAATTACAAGAAATTTACGATTCCAGCAAATCAGCAATATATTCCAAAAGAATTTATTATAGAGGGAGATTTTAGCTCTGCTTCTTATTTCTTAGGTATCGCTGCAGTGTTGGGAGGCAAAATAAGAATTAATAATTTAAATTTTAGCTCCTCTCAAGGGGATAAAATATTTTTGGACATTTTGAAAAAAATGGGATGTAAAATTAAATACGGAAAAAATTGGATTGAAGTAGAAGGGACCGATCTTCACGGAATAACGATAGACATGAAGGATTATCCTGATTTAGTTCCGACACTAGCAGTTGTAGGTGCATATGCAAAGGGTGAAACATATATTCAAAACGTAGAACATTTAAAATATAAAGAAACTGATAGAATAAAAGCACTAGCAACTGAATTGAAGAAAATTGGTTCACAAATTGAGGAATTACCCACAGGTTTAATAATTAAAAAGGGCAAAACTAGAGCTGCAGAAATAAATACTTATGATGACCATAGAATTGCAATGAGTTTTGCTATTGCCGCCCTTAAAACTGGTAAAATTGTTATCAAAGATATAGAATGTGTTTCAAAATCTTTTCCTAATTTTTTTAATTTAGTTGAAAATATTATTGAAAGTCAAAATTAATATTATATGAGAAGATTGTCAAACTTTGTGAATTTATTTCTTAAAAAATGATCTAATAATACAAGTGCCATCATCGCCTCTGCAACTGGTATCAATCTAATTACACTTGTTACATCATGTCTTCCTTCTACAATTATTTTTTCAGGTTTTAATGTCTTGATATTTACTGTGTCCTGTTTTTTTGGAATAGATGAAATTGGTTTAACTGCTATTCTTACAATAATTTCCTCACCTGTTGAAATCCCACCCAATATACCACCCGAAAAATTTGTTTTTAAACGAATTTTTCCATTTTCAACAATGAATTCATCATTATGTTCTGACCCTTTCATCCTAGCAGCTTGAAACCCAGAACCTATTTCTACCCCTTTGACCGATCCGATTGACATTAGAGCTTTTGCTATATCTGCTGAAAGTTTGTCAAAAACAGGTTCTCCCAAACCTGCTGGAATTCCACTTGCAATAATTTCAATAATACCGCCAATAGAATCTCCTTCTTTTTTAATATCTCTAAGAAGATTTTCCATTTTTTTCGCAATCAACTCATCTGGACATTTAACAGGATTTTTATCAATTAGATTTAAATCTACTTTTTCAATTCTAATACCACCTAATTCTTTAGTGTATGCAATTATCTTTATTCCTAATTTTTCTAGAATTTGCATAGCTATTGCACCCGCAATCACTCGACCAATTGTTTCTCGCCCTGATGCGCGACCTCCACCACGCCAATCTCTATTTTGATATTTAATAAAATATGTAAAATCCGCATGACCAGGTCTTAATAAATCTTTTATTTTTTCATATTTAGATGAATCCACATCCTTATTATAAACCAATAAACTAATAGGAGATCCCGTAGTTTTTCCCTCAAATATTCCTGATATAATCTCGACTTGATCTGGTTCTTTTCTAGGGGAACTTAAATCATTTTTGCCAGGTCTTCTTTTATTTAATTTTTCTTGAATAAATCCTATGTCCAATTCAAAATTTGCAGGGCAGCCATCGATAATAACTCCTACTGCAGTTCCATGTGATTCTCCCCAAGTTGTAAGTTTAAAGATCTTTCCATAAGTATTTCCTGACATTTTTAATCAACATCATTAAAGTCAAAAGATTTTATTTTACAATATAGATTTAATAAAAATCGTTTGTCAAATAAAAATAATTATTACAGCATTTATAATATAATTTAAGGAAATAACAATAATGAACAGTTCTTTTGAGACATTTTTTAAACAATTAAAAATCTCGATCATTGGAGGAACAGGGGGAATGGGTAGAATCTTCGTTAGGAGTTTAAAGGATATTACTAATGTTATGATTTGCAGTAGAGATTTAAAAAAAGCAAAGTCAGTGGCTAAACAAATTGGAGAAAATATTGAGTCTGGGTTATTGGAAGACTGCTATAATTCAGATATAGTTGTTGTTTCTGTTCCATTAGAAAATATAATTGAAATTTGTTCAAGAGTTATTAAAATTATGAAAAAAGGTTCTTTGTTAATTGATCTTTCTTCAGTAAAAAGTGGTTTCATAAATAAATTAGAAATTCCTGATTCAATTGAATATTTAAGTGCACATTTTTTATTTGGTCCACAAGGTGATTTTTCAGGTGAAAATATAATTTTAATTCCTGTAAAGGGAAAGCAGTGGATCCCGAAAATCAAATACCTTTTTGAAAAATTAGGAAGTAACGTATTTATAATATCAAATAGTGAACATGATATTAAAATGAGCAAAATTCAATCTTTATTTCATTTTACTATCTTATGTATGGTTATAGCTATGGCTAAATCAAATATAGAACCTAATTTTTATACAAGATCTTTTAAAATGATGATACCAAACATAAAAAATTTACTAATTAATTTAGATGTAATATTTGAAATCCAAAAAAATAATCCTTTTTCACAAAAACAAAGAAAATTTTTTGCAGAATTAGTTAATGAAATTTCTAATTTAGATCATAAAGAATTTGAAAAATTAGTAAGAAAGAGTTTGGAAAATCTAAAAATTTAAAAATTAATAACTATTAGCCGTTAAAAATCCTGTACTAGAAAAAAAATGGAAATATTATAATGAATATTAGAACATTTCCTAAAAAATTAAAAATTAAATTAATTATTGCCATTCCTTCATCTATTTTAGAAAATTGTCAAGATTTACGCTCTAAGACCGAAAAAATCGGAATTATTGCACGAACTTGTGCAATTTTTAAAGTTGAAGAGATTTATATTTATCCACATTATTTTAAAACAAAAAATAGTATTAGAAAGAATAATTTAGAATTTATAACTACAATCTTTAATTATCTTGAATGCCCTCCATATTTACGAAAACGTAAATTTCCAATTTCTCCATTTCTAAAATTTAGTGGATTATTACCGCCTTTGAAAATTGCTCATCACATTTTAAAAAATAAGTTTGAAAATTTGGAATCAGGAGAAACAAGAGAGGGACTTGTTATTGAATCTAATGATAAATTTTCGAAAATTGATATAGGATTTAACCAAAAATTTTATTTAGACATACCAAATTTAAAAATTGATCGTCGTATAACTATTTTCTTAAAAATACAAAATTCTAAAATGAAAATTTCGATGATTGACCCTAAAAATTTAAAATATTATTGGGGTTATAAAGTTTATATAAAAGATCTTAAACATATTTTAGATTATTTTAAAGATTTTTGTATTATTATAACATCAAAATATGGTAAAAATATCATGAAAAATAAAACAAAGCTAATTAATAAAATTCTTCAAGTTTCAAAACTGCTTATTGTATTTGGAGCCCCTTTTGAAGGTTTATTACCTATTTTTGAAAAAAAGAAAATTAAAATTCAAAATAATAATTTTTTTAATTTAAATATGATTCCACATCAAGGTACAGAAACAATAACTACTGAAGAAGCTATAATTAGTTCCTTATCTATTCTAAATTTCCTGTATTGGGATTCAATTCAATAAACACTCAATGCAATAAATATTCTATTTATATTTTTAATAAATTTTAAAGAAATTCATTCTTTTTCTAACTCTGATTTAATTTTTTTTTGGGATTTATCAATAAAAGAAAAAAAATTATTATCCTCTTTTTTGTCTAAATTAGAATCAATTTGAATTAAATTATTCTTTTCTTGTTTATTTTCTAAAATAAAAAATTTATTAGCCATTTCCTTTGTATCTGATTCATCAAGATCTTCTAATATTTCATCGATATCTTTTGAAATTCCTTCCTTTATTTGAAATTCTGCTGTAATTTTTTTTGATTTAATAATTTTTATTAATTTTTCCCAATTATCGTAACTAAAATTAATTATTTCTACAGGAATTTTTAAGCTATCTTTTATAACTGATGTTATTGCTTTTATTGTAGACCTATATGGAACAATTACTATAAAGCCAGTTTTTTTATTTTTTAAAATTTCACTTTCCCATTGCAGAAATAATTCCTTAAAAAAATATTTATTTGTCTCATTTATTTTATTTGTAAAGATTTTTATATAAAACTCATTTTTAAAAATAAAGAAATCAAAAGACTCAATATCTGAATCCCCAATTACTCCAGCATTATAGAATTCGTCTTTTAATTTTTTCTCTATCATTTTCTTTAGATAATTTTCATTATTATTTAGATGAAATTTTTTTTCAGTTTTTTCTGAATCAAAATTAGGAAAAAAATTATAGCTTATCAATCTTAAAGATTCAAATTTTTTCAAATATTTATTTAGCTCTTCTGATTTAAGACCTAAATGCTTTGAAATTTCATTTAGAGATTTTGGTTCTGAAAGCGTTTTTCTTAATTTTAAAAACATTCTTTTATAATCAATAGTTAAATTTTGAAAACACTTTATTTCCCAACTACTTAATAATCTATTTACTTCTTTTTCATCAAATGCAGTATCATTTTTACTAATTTTAGTTTCTTCGTAATTTTTAACTACTGCTTCAGAAGTTTTAATCTGATGTCTTATCTGATCATCTATAATGATTTCTTTTTCATGTTCATACATTTCAGGATAGAATTTTTTATTATGCTTTTTGATATCGACATCTGTAATAGTTTTAGGATAAGATGTGACTGTTTTAATTCTGAAGGGATAAGGAAAATTAAGTGTAGTTACAATAGCTTCTTGTTTTTTTGTCAATCTTAGATATTGTTCTTGTTCTTCATTCAAATTTTGATATTTTGCAACTTTAATAGTATCATCAGCTTGATTTAATTTAAATGTGACTTTAATTGCGGAATTTGATATTATATCGGGTGATATTTGGGGTCGTGTTGCAACAGAAATCATTGCTTCACCTACACTTCTTAATAAAAGTGGGATATCCTCCCCTAAGGTCGTCTCTGGCACTTCTCTTAATACCTCGGGAACTAATAACTGTGAATCTTCTAATATAACGATGTGTTTTAATTCAGGGGTCGGTCCCCTTCTTAATGCTTGATCAATAACATATTTTAAAATTAAATTAATTAAAAGCCTAACGTCTTCCTTAGTCCCTTCTTTATATATAATCGAACTTAAGTCAAAAATAATTTTCCTATTCATAATATCTTGGAAATTAACATTTGACTTTTCTGTATTTAATATTCTACCCAAAACACCAGTTATAAAACGTTGAAAGCGATTTTCTATTGCAGTTACACTCATTGAAATGGAACTTTTCTGACTGCCAAAATATTTTTTTTCATAATCTTTTAATTCGTTAAAAAAAGCCTTAAAGTTCCTTTTATGCGGATTTCTCACGCATTCAATTAATACAACGCGAGTAATTTTTTCCATTTGTGGGCTTAATTCATAATTAGCTAAATATGAACGGGATTTATAGCTACTTTTAAAAATCTCTTTAATAATTGAAAATATTTTCATGGCATGATTTTCAGGATTTGCTCTATTA
>JABXJV010000516.1 GCA_013375355.1 Candidatus Helarchaeota archaeon | reverse complement strand
TTATTAGGTAAAATTGCAAAAAAACTAATGGACCAAGGTAAATCTATAGGTATTATAAGTGTAGATCCCAGCTCCCCATACAGCGGTGGAGCATTCCTTGGAGATAGAATTCGTATGACAAATTTAACCATGAATCCAAAATTATATATGCGAAGTTTGGCTTCAAGAGGAGTAACAGGAGGACTTTCAAGAGCCACTTTTGATATCTGTCTACTTATGGAAGCTTTTGGTAAGGATATTATATTAATTGAAACAGTTGGTGCAGGGCAATCTGAAGTCGATATTATAAAATTAGCCTATACGAATATAGTTATCGTAGCTCCGGGAATGGGTGATTCCATTCAAATCCAAAAAGCTGGAATTCTGGAAATTGCTGATATTTTTGTTGTGAATAAATGTGATTTGGGTGGAGATGATATACTTGCTCAATTTAATATGATGCTTGACGATGCTGTTACCTATTCTGGTCTAACTGGATGGCGTCCTTCCGCAATTCAAACAAATGGTCTCACTGGAGAAGGTATAGATGAATTAATCGAAGAATTATGGAATCATAAAGAACATGTAGAATTAAGTGGTATTTTAGATGAGAAAAGGAAAACAATGATCAAAAACAAAATTCTTGATTTAATAAAATATGAAGTTGTAAAATATATTCTGTCTGGTGTAATAAATGAAGATGAACTAAAACAAATTGTTTCAAGTATTTTTAACGAAGAATTTAGTATATTTGAGGGAGCTTACAATATAATCGAGAAATTTTTCTCCAATTTTAAAAAATAGGAGTTTTTTAATTGTCCCGCAGAAGATTAGAGAGGGGATTAGTGCAAATTTATTTCGGTTCAGGAAAAGGCAAAACAACCTGTGCTCTTGGACAAGGATTTAGAGCTGTAGGACATGGATTCAAAGTTTATATGATCCAATTTATGAAGGGGGAAATAAAATATGGGGAAATAAATTCGATTAAAAAGACTGAAAACTTTGAAGTTAAGCAATTTGGAAGAAAAGAATTAATTGCTGAAGCTGATAATTTTGATGTTGAGGAAGGAAAAAAAGCTTTGGAATTTGCAAAAAAGATTATAATGAGCGATGAATATGATATTGTAATTTTGGATGAAGCTGGGTACGCTGTTTATATGAATATTATTGACGTAGATGAATTAATTGAATTAATTAAAAAACGTCCTCCACAAGTTGAAATTATAATTACTGGAAGAAAAGTTCATCCTAAACTAAAGTTAATTGCCGATTTAATAACAGAAATGAGGTTAATCAAACATTATTTTGTTACTCAAGGTATAAAAGCTCGTTTTGGTATCGAATATTAAAAAAACAAGATTGAAAATATATAAATATTAAGAAAATTTAAAAAAGAAACATAAATCATATCAAATTTAAGATTAAGGTTTAATTTTCATTTTTAAAAAAGACACTTATATTGTAAAATTATAAATTTAAATTTATGAGTAAGAAGAAAAGAAATATTCTGTTTTCTATTTTAATTTTAACTTTAATTCTTTTCCCATTATTTCAGATAATATTCAACATTATCCCCTCAAATTTAATTGAATTAGATAAGAAAATTCGAATAATTCCTAAATATTATAACGAAAGAGTTACAGATATTAATAATCAAGGAAGTTTAATTAAATCTGAAGATAAAATAGATCCTTTTATAGAAAATTTATTAGTTACGGAAAATTTAGAAGAATCCATACCAGTAATTATTTATTTAAATTACCAACCTGGTGAAAAAATTGCATTAGAGCTTAAATACGAAAAAAAAATAGAACAAAATGATGATTATTACAATAAATTATATGAATTGACTAAAGAAAAAATTCAAGAATCACAAAATAAGATTGTAACTAAAATTTTGAGGTTTGATGGAAAAGTAAAACATAGATTTTCTATTATTAATGCAATATCGATAGATTTACCTCTAAAATATATTAAGACTCTATCCCAAGATCCTAATATTACAAATATTTGTTTTGATCATCTATTAGAGATTAATTTAGTAAATAGCGTACGTTCAATAACTGAAGACTCATATAATCCTAATAATAATTGGAATTATTCTTACAATGGATCTAACGTGGTGGTGGCTGTTTGTGATAGTGGAATTAATGAGGCTCATTCCGCTTTAGTTGGTGTTGTAATTGATGGTTATAATACATTTACTGGCGGAAGAACTGCAAATGATGATAATTGGCATGGCACTTATGTTGCTGGAATTATAGCAAATAGAGATCCTATAAATCATGGTGTGGCTCCAAATGTTAGCCTGATAAATGTAAAAGTATTTGATAATACTGGAACAGGACCTAGTTCAAATTTGATGGCAGGGGTTGAATGGGCGCTTACTAAAGCTGTTATAAAACCTGATATTATTAATTTTAGTGGTGGAACAGCTACATCATCACATGATGGTATGAGTTCTTTGACCATTTTTGTTGATGCGATTACTTCTATGTATAATATACTTTGGATAAATGCAGCTGGGAATAAAGGAGGTGTTGGTTACCCTTTA
>JABXJV010000515.1 GCA_013375355.1 Candidatus Helarchaeota archaeon | reverse complement strand
TTTTATATTCTCTTGGACTTTTTAGCATTGGTTATGGAGCTCATCTATTATGTGACTTCTTTCCTAAAATGGAGCTCAGAGGTTTTGGATTAATCCATGTTTGGTCTGATGCAAAATCCGAAAGCTGGTCTCTCCGTTGGTTATCATTAGGTTTCCTATTTTCCGTGATTTCAGGGGCAGCGTTAATTTTAATAATTGTTTTATACTAATTTTCTCCTTTTTTTCTTAAAATATTCAAATTCAGTTGGTAATATTTTTACATTTACAAAATAAAAGAAAATAATAGTTAAGTAAGAATTAATATTACTATACTAATTGGAACAATCATAATTTTATTTATTTGAACAGTTTACTTGTATGTTCATATATTAAGAGCTAAAAGAAGGAGAAAAATGAATAAATAGTTGGAATTATAAATGTCTGAAGAAATCCAGCCTACAACGTTTTCAACTGTTGCATTTTTCATCATTTTAGTCGGCACATCTATAATTTCAATAGGTTGGATTCGAATAACCGAATCTGTAGAAGCTGAATTATATTTATTATATTCCATTGATTTAGTGCAGTTTATTTTACTGATTTTTAGTATAATAATTACTTTAATTGAAGTTGGTATTTATCTCGACCTAAGTCCAATTTTTTCTTTTATTGATTTCATGCTGAACATGAGTTTTGAATCGGGATTATTATTATTTTCATTTTTTTTGATAGGACTAGGATTGATACTACTTTTCGTAGCAGCAATAATAACCATTCGAATGAAAGAAAATAAACAAATTCCTGTAATTTTTATGTGGTTTTTATTTATTTTATGTATTGAGGCGTTGAGTTTAGGTATAATAGGTTTTAATGAAGTGAAATTTAATCTTAATACTGTTAAGAACCTGCAAATTTTATCTTATTTCTACTCTGATACTAAAGAAGCATTCAGCATATTCTGTAAATATCTAAGCTTATATATATTATTGGGAATACCTAATTCCCTTCCTATGAATATAGGATTAATTTCTTTATATACATTAAATATTTTATTGGTAATTGGAACTATATTTTTGGATCGTCGTTATAAATCAATTATTTCAAGACGTTCTAAAGAAATTATAACGAAGGATGCTTAAGATGATACAAGGTGTTTTTACGGCTATTATTACTCCATTCTATAAAAATTTAGAAATAAATTATTCATTAATAGAAGAATTGATTAAATATCAAGAAAAAAATGGAATTTCAGGTTTAGTACCTTGTGGAACTAATGGGGAATACCCTTCTTTAACTGTTGAAGAAGCAAAAAAAGTTATTAAAACAGTTGTAAATGTTAAAAAAAACCTAACAATTATAGCAGGTGTTGGAAGGGCAAGCTTAAAAGAAACGATTGAATTAGCAAAATTTTCTGATGGTGTTAGCGATGCTATAATGATTGGAGCTCCCTTTTATTTTAAACCTGTTTCTGAATCTGGCTTATATCAATTTTTTTCTCGTGTTTTAGAGAGTATAAAATGTCCGAGTTTTCTTTACAACATCCCCCGGTTTACTGGGATTTCAATAACTGTTGAATTAATTAAAAAATTATCAAAATTTAACAATCTTAT
>JABXJV010000514.1 GCA_013375355.1 Candidatus Helarchaeota archaeon | reverse complement strand
TTTTAAGGTTTTTCTTGAATTCTTGAAGAAGATTTTTTAAAAGTTGATTGAAATATTTTGAAGATTTTGTTAACCTATCAGTATATCCAAAATGGAGCATGGAAAGAACATAAGTAAAGCCAAGTGGCCCCATAGCAGTTATATCTTTAGCCCAAACCTTTAGAATTTCTGAATAACTATTTGCTATAGAATTATGGAGACGGATTTCTTCCTGAAGAGCATCTTCTGAAAAAGATTTATTTGTGATCTTTTCAATTTCACCGATGACTCGTAATATTTCATTTTTTTGGTAATCAAAAGCATCTTCATCAAATTTCATGGGGATATCAATAAATACAAGAGGGTTTATTTTACCACAAGCTTGATAAAATTTAGTTAACCAACCACACCTAGTTCCATAACCAATTTCAAAATCGATATCTTTTTTAAATTGCGTTAATGCACCATAATAAACTCTCGTTCCAAAGCAAGCATCTAAAGGATAATCATGTTCTTTAGCTGCATTAATAGATTCATTATAAACCTTCCATAAACCACCAAGAATTCCTTTATCAGCTAGGTTTATAAGCCAATTTGGGCCAATTGCTCTGTTAATGAAATTTAATGAACGTATAAGGGAACTAGTCCCAAAAATATTTTTTGAAAGTCTCATTAAGCGGAGCTCATGATCAGCAACAAAGCGACCTAGTCGATAACAAGAAATAGGTACACATCCTGTGGCCTCAATTAGTTCTATAGTAAAAGGGAGCATTATGGAACAGATCTTTTTACCCCGTGATCTTGCTAAACGCACTTGTTTTTGACCTGAATAATAATCTAACATTAGAGTTAATGTATTTTTATTTAGATAATCTTTTACGAGTTTGCTCATTCGATCATTTCCCTAAAAGCTTCTATTCGTGTTTTGATTTGTTCAATACTTTGGTCATAATCTCTTTCAATTTCTAATACGGCGTATCTATGGTCGCTTAATGAATCTTTAATGTAATTTCTTGTAGCCACGTAAGGATCACAGAATTTAAGGACGTGTAAAATAGTTCCTTTCAATTCTAATGATTTAACTTTTGCAATTAGCCGGTTTATTTGTTGTTTAGTATCAAGCATTCGAGATGAATAATTATTTTGTAAATAATATTGAGCTAAAGCTGAAATTGGTTCTCCTGGAGGAATCAATTCATCAAAATAGAAAATAGATTCTGAATTATTATATTTTATATGAAATCCACAATTTTCAATGGTTTCTAAAATATGGTCATTAATACCGACAAAAGAGCCTGTAAAGGCGATGGCTGGATTGTGTAACTTTTTCTCAACACTATTTTGTTCCGTTTTAAGATTTTTGAGGAATAAATCTGGACCTAATAAATATAATTCATTCAAAAAATGTTGGAATTGCGATCCCATTCCAATTTTTAGTTTAATTTCTTGAAAAATTTTGCGAATTTGATTATATAGGTTAATTGAATTTAAAATCTGCTCATTTGTGATTTTTAATTCAAAGGTTTTTTCAAGAGATTTTTTTAGATTTGAGATGATTGTTTGATAAAAATGGACTGAATGAGAATTATTGATCCAAGGAATTGGTAAATGAATTAAGGGCAATTTAAAATATTTCGAAATGTATTCAGAAGCGCAAACATCGCCATTACAATAATTTCCACCAATAAAAACATCAATTAATGAATAAAATTCATTTC
>JABXJV010000513.1 GCA_013375355.1 Candidatus Helarchaeota archaeon | reverse complement strand
TAACACTTTTCCAGAAATATTAGTATAAATTTTAGTAAAAAATTTTTTTAAACTTTTACTCCACCCATCAATGGGAAGACTTAAGAAATTTTGAACTAATCTGTATAATTCTATATAATAATTAAACTACTTTAATATTTAAAGTCAATGTTTTTCCTTAAAAATCTATAAAAAAGCTTTTTAAAAATTATATATCACCGAAACACAATGTTTTGAAAGCGTATTAATTTTATCATTTGATTTAAAGATTCATGGGTGGTGTGCTATTGAAATAAATAGCCCACTGCTAAGAATATAATAAAAATGGGTTATGTGCAATGCTCCTCTGGTGGGACTCGAACTATTGACCTTCTACTCATCTGAAAAATGATACTATCGACAACTTGTATATAGAATCTCATTCAAAATAGTTATTCGATTTTTCCCTATCAGCTTCGGGCATATCGTCATTCGCATTATGTAATTACCTGAATATTTTATCCCAAAGAGAAACTGATGCTGCCATTTTTACTCCCAATTATGAGTTCTTTTTTCATCACTCATCTTCTGCTGATTTTGTCGGATTACCAATCGACACTTTCTCCTGATGTGTTGTTATTCAACAGTTTCGAGATTCGTGTTGACCATTGTTATTAAGATTATTGTTAGTTCCAAAAATCTCTCTTTCATCAATCTTTCTCATAATTATTTCGATTTTTCCCCCACCCTTAACATTCTGGTCTACTTTCTGCTTGCTTGCCAGGATATATACCCCTGCCATCTCGAGTAGGGCTAATGCTGCTTTTGTGTCGCCTTTTTTGGCATTTCGCCTTAAGTTATGTATCTGCTCTATGGCATATTTCGCAACCATCTCGCCCATATAGTCATGTATCTTATTTTTGAGCCTTTTAATGAGTCGTGACAATACGGCTCCAGATGTAAAACCTAACTCGATTGCAATATCCTGTAATGTTTGGTCATCCCTTTTATTTTCAAGTGATTCCAATATCTGCTCGTCTGTTAGCTTTAGATTCATTTTTTACACCTTTTTACATTGTTTCAATTATTATAATATAATAAGTGAACATTTGTTGCATAATAAAAAATCGACAAATATGTGAAATTTATATGTGATATTATTATATGAAAAAATTATTTGATAAAATAAAATCTATATCTTAATATTTGGTGTAAAGTGTCAAAAATACTTTGATGACATAAGCCTTTGAATATATTATTCAACGTTGATATTATTTTAACAAGTTCTTTTAGATTAGTTTCATTTAGCATTTTAGAATGTTAAATAATTGTTATTAAAAATATTTTGATTATCGGATTTTATTTAAAAAAAGAAAGAATAAAAAAAATGGTTATTTTATACTT
>JABXJV010000512.1 GCA_013375355.1 Candidatus Helarchaeota archaeon | reverse complement strand
CATAAATTATCCATTTCTGTAGAATTACTTCATAATGCTTCTTTAATTCATGATGATATAATTGACCATGATGAAACAAGACGAGGACAACCCAGCTTTCATGTGGCCTATCAACAGTGGTTTGATTATAATTTGGCCCAAACTTCACAGCAGAAAGATTTTGGGGTTACTATGGGGATATTGGGTGGCGATTATTTACTAGATATGGGCTTTGAACCTATCTTATCATCAAATTTTGCTGCAAATATCATTAAAAAAGCTGTAGCTTATTATCAGCAAGCATACAGTGATATTATAAATGGCGTTTTATTTGAAACTTATTTACAGAATTTACCTTTAAAAATGGTTTCAGAAAAGGATTATCTGGCTATGATTGAAGGTAAAACATCTGCACTTTTTGAGAAATCAATTCTGATAGGTGCACTAATAGGTGATAAATCCGAAAGAGATAAGTCTCTTTTAAGTGAGTTTGCTTTATTGTTGGGGAAAGCTTTTCAAATACGGGACGATATTTTGGGGGTTTTTGGTAAGAAAAAGAAGCTTGGAAAGCCCATCGACAGTGATATTAGGGAAGGTAAAAAGACTCTACTTGCAATTTATGCAAATAAAAAGGATAAAAGATTGCAGAATTTATTAGGCAAACCTGAAATTACAGAAAAGGAAATTAAAACTGTTAAGCAAATATTTAAAGATACTAAAGCTCTTGAAAATACAAAACAAAAAGCTTTAGATATTGTAAATCAAGCAAGAAATATCCTTGATAAAATAAAATTTACCAATAATATTAAGCAATTTTTTTCAGATTTGATTGATTTTGTTCAATTTAGAGATATATAAAATTAAATGGGTTAAAAAATGGAAAAGGATATTAAAAATGCAGATGCAGCTATAATCGGAACCTATTTAGTTCCTTGTAGAGAAGAGTATTTAATCTCATTTGAAGAATTAGCTGCTACTGCTGCTATGGGATTAGTTACTAAGGTCGAAATTGAATCAAAGAAAAGATTTCATAGAAAAGATTTCGATGGAATATTTTTATCAAGTGCTACTGCATCTGCTGTTATTGGAAAAAAGGGTCAATTGGCATGGGAGTCGATTTTCGCTTCTAATTTTGGGATAATGTCAAGAATGCATGCGTTTTCAAAAGGTAGTGAAGCTTTAAATGCTGCCATAAGTGCAATTAAGGCAAATGAATGTGAATTTGTAATTGTAGCTGGTTGCGATAAACGCTCTGACCAACAATATACCGTTGATGTTTCTGATAAGAGCATAGATCCCAATTTAAGGCTATGGAATTGGAAATGGCAAAATGTATATGCCACCCTAGCTT
>JABXJV010000511.1 GCA_013375355.1 Candidatus Helarchaeota archaeon | reverse complement strand
TCTGGAAGATCTCCATAGGTAAATTGAGGCATAATAACCATCCTTTTTAAGAAATAATAAATTCCTTTTTACATTAAATTCTTTTTATTCTACTTAAAATTAAAATATCATTGCGATAGAATAATAAAAAGAAGCTAAAATTAAAAAATTTTTTCACTTTAAAATATCCTTTAAACTAGCAATCAATATTTTCATCAAAAATTATATTGTTTATCCTTATTACCACCGACAATAAGTAATTAAATTATAATATGTTTTAATCCTTAATCTAATTAATCTAAGATTTTGGAGAATTGTTTTTGACACTAAAAATAAAACAAAAAATTAAAAACATGTGTAGGAAGTGTAAATGGGGGAAAATTAGCAGATTAGCCTATTGTGAAATTAACAAGGAGTATATTGCTAAGTTACCAATTAAGTGTGATAAATTTGAACCTACCATACAAAGAAAAATTGATCATTTTGTAAAATAAGGACTTTGTTTTCTAATAACCCATTCCTCACGGAGTTTTACATTCTCAATGTATATTTGAATTAAATCTAAAGGTTTATAATTCTCCCCTAATGATATTACCCGCTCTCAACCCCACTCTCGTTAAGCTAAATGTATTCTTCAACTTTATCAGCCTTTTTAAATTTTGTTTTTAGCTATAATGTGACTCAATCCAGATATAATATCATATTTTTTAATTTCTATAAATCCCGCATTCTTTAACATACTATATAATTCTTGATACGAATATAATCCCGCATTTGGGGATGCTAGATGTAAATAGAAATCGAATAGAGCATTTGGTTGAGGTCCTAATCTATTTTCATCAATAATAATTTCTTGAATAGCAATTGTCCCTTGTTTTTTTAACCAACTATAAGAATTATTTAAAATTTTTTGAGCATCTTTTTCTTGGAAAGCTTGAATGGAACCACTCATAAAAATTACATCAAATTTTTGTTCGGGCTTAAAATTTAAAATATCGGCGTTAATAATTTTAATTCGATTTTCCATATTATTCTGTTTAATATATTTTCTTGCCTCATTAACCACCTCTAATCCCCACCCACCTTCTATCCCCGTTCCTTGAAGATGGGGATTTAATTTTGCTAGTAGTACTAAATAACTACCGAGACCACACCCCAAATCTAAGAATTCACACTTTTCATTTAATCTTGGAATTTCATTTCGTAAAATAGGGACTATTAAATTTGCTAGAGGAGCTATACTTTTAATAATGTTAACAGCATGAGAACCTGTTATGGGAGGATAATGTCCATTAAACCTCTTTTTTAAAGTGTTATAAATAAAAAATAAGCCTTCCATATTTTGAAAGATAAATCCTAAATAACTGGGTGAGTCTTTACAAAGAAAATTTTTTGCCCACTTAGAAAGGGAATAATCTGTTTTTTCCAATTTTAAATGACCTATTGCGGTAGCAGCATTACACCATGAATTGATGAGATTTTCGGAATAGTTCTTTAAAGAAGATAATTTTTTAGATGAAATTGATTTATGCTGATTAATTAAATCATATAAATTTAGTTCAATTCCTGAAGCAATTACCAATAATTCGTAGAATGTTTGCACAAAGCTAAAAAGATATTCAGGCCCATATTTTTTTTTCACTTTTTTGCTTTTTGACATAATTATTCCTCTCCATTTCAATCCATTTTTAATAAATATCCTTGATGAAATCTGGTAAGAAATCTAATTTTTGTTTGACAAGTTCCCATTTTTTCCCTCTAATTTTAATAAATTGAGGAAGTTTTCCAACGGTACCAGCTTTATCTCCGAGTATTATAAATGCACCTCTGACGCCTTCAATAGTTTCTGCAACTTCTAGACCATTTTGTATAGATTTTTCTCGATCTTTTCCGCGTACTTCATTTCCTATTGCTGTTGCCGCAGCATCAGCAAGTGTTGCATTATCCGCAATTGCTATAGCAGCATCCGCAACTCCGAAACTAATAGCATGACCAACTGTTCCTGAGCTTGTTCCAATACCTATTGGAAAATCCTTTGGATTTAATCTAAACCCTATTTTCTCAGATAGAATAGACTCGCCAGCATATATTCCCACATCTATTTGGATATTTGAATAAGCACTAATCTCCCCTCCATTCTCAATAACACAAACTTTAGCTCCGATTTTTCGCAT
>JABXJV010000510.1 GCA_013375355.1 Candidatus Helarchaeota archaeon | reverse complement strand
TGGAGCTTTGGCTACCATCCACGATACAAGTGTAATATTTTCAGAAGCAGGAGTTTTAAATTCTCTTAAGAATCAAGACACTGCTAATTTCATCGAATTAGATAAAAAGTATTTAGGCATTCCATCTCATGAATTAAAAATCAAAGATTTTAAGGAACTAGATATCCAATTTTTTGTACACAAAGAAGCTTTAGATATACGAGGGATAAACGATGATGAAATTATTGAAGATATAGAGAAATTATCAATCGATCAAATAACAGACAAAATTCTTGAAAGTGATCAAATTCTAATTATATAATTTTTTTTTTTTTTGAGTTGATTAAGAATGTCTAAAAATGATTTTAATGTAAATTTAATTATTGATTCTCAAGGACAAACCTGTCCTTATCCTCTGATTGAAGTAAAAAAAGCAATGAAGAAATTATCATCTGGAGAAATATTAAAATTAATTACAACAGACCCTATATGTCCTGATAATGTTGATTCATGGTGCGAAGTAACTGGAAATACCTTGGTTAGAGTAGATAATCACGGAGATAAAATTGATATTTATGTAAAAAAAGCCTGATTAAAAAAAATGGCTTTAATAGAATATAATTAATTCAAATTTTGATTGAGTTCTATGCCATTAGATTTTACAAAATTAAAATTACAATTATTAATTGAAGGAATAAATCCTAAGGACGAGAATTTAGTAGGAAGAAAAAGTGGTGCAGGTCCTACTGGTGGAAGATATTTTTTATTAGAAAATGGCTCATGTGTTAATATTCCACTATGGACTAAATCTACGAAGGATTCTAATTTCTGGATCCAAAAAATTGAAAATCAAAATAATAAATTTAAATTATTTGAGGAGAATAATTTTGTCACAACCTTAAAATTAATCCCACGACCTAAATTTTATGACTTATACACTTCAGATAATATTCAGATGAATAAAATTGCTATGTTACATGGAGAAAATTGTCTTGCATCAACCATTTATCAAAAATGTATTTATTGGTCACAAGGAAAAGCTTGCGCATTTTGTGGAATTGAATTGAGTCTTAAATCAAATGATACTATATTAGAAAAAACAGGCAGACAATTATCCGAAGTTCTTGAAGCTGGGATAGAAGAAGGAGTTTGTGAGCATATAACCCTTACTACAGGCACACCCAATAATTTTGATAAAGGTGCAAAAAGATTTGTTCCGATCTTGAAAGAATTAAAAAATAATTTTACCATCCCTATTCATATTCAACTTGAACCTCCGGAAGAAAAATTTTTTATTGATGAATTATATTCAAGTGGAGCAGATACAATTGGAATTCATGCTGAAACTTTAGATCCTTTGATTTTTCATAATATTTGTCCAGGAAAATCAAAAATTGGATTACAAAAGTTCAAGGAAATTTGGAATTATTGTGTAGAAATTTTTGGAAAAGGCCAAGTCAGTTCATATCTTTTATTGGGATTAGGAGAATCTTTTTCATCTCTTCAAAAAGGAGCCCTATATCTTATTGAACATGGTGTGATTCCATACATTGTCCCAGTACGTTCCATTTTAGAATCAAATTTTGAAAATCTCAAACCAAAAGATTTTCAACCCATTTATAATCTCTTTAAAGATGTGAAAAATTATTTAAAAAAGCACAATCTAAATCCTCGGAAAAGTAAGGCAGGTTGTGTACGTTGTGGTGCGTGTAGCATCATTTCTGATTTTTAAAATATAAAAATTGAGTTAAATAGTCATTATAAAGTTATATTCTTCTTTTAAACTTTATTTATTTATTAAAAAGAAAATCCAAAATCCTTAAAAAAAACTAATCTCAAAAATTACTCTTGCGTATTCATATTTTGAATTCAATAAATTAAGAACTCTACTTGTAAATTTATATAAATTTTTAGAATATTGAAGCTTTCTGCGCTCATGTATAACTAAATTTTCATAAATTCTTCTTCTTGTAGATTCAGCCTCATAATTATGATCATCTAACAAATGGGAGGAGACTTTACAAACCTTTATAACATCCTCATCAGAAAATAATTTTTTGTTTTTAAAGGTATCTTTATAAACGTTTAAGGATACCCCCACTCTCTTTATATAATAAGCGATTCCATAAGCATATCTAGATAAACTAATAATATTTGAAGTTACTCTTGGATCCCTCATATTTGCACACTCTATAATAGCCATCCAAGGACTATTTGGGTCCTTACTTTCTGGAATATTGTTAACTATTGCGACATTTATTATATCACTAAGATCAACATCAAAACCTCTCTTTAATTTCTTTTTAATTATATTTTTAAGGCTTGATCCCTCTAAATACCCACCTGAACCAAAATTAAGACTTTGGAGGAGATCATTAGATGCGATAAGTATTGTAGATTTTCTTTTATTAGCCCAAAGGTCTTTCCATGTGACTTTCTTTTCCCATTCTCTTGTTTTTTTATTTTTTTTCCAGCCAGTTTTCTTTAAAACATATTCTAATAATGTAGGGCTTGGAATCCAAAAGTCAATATCATCAGTGGCTCTTTTTCGTCTCCAATCTCTAGTAGTTAATTCCTCTAAATATAATCTAATAGCACCTCTCAAAAGGTTAAGTTGATTATTATCTTTTAATAATTCGGCAGCAACTCGGTGAAATTTATTAGTTGGACTCTCAGAAATTTCTTTAATCTTATTTAAAATAATTTTTGCTTCATTAGCAGCAATATCGACAGGCACATTACCATCTGATGGGTACTCTCTTGACCCCCCTCCCAAAAATTTTTGGAATAATTCTAAAGAATTCTCAGGTATAACGTATTTTGGATTATAAAATATCTCACTGGTGAAAACATAATGTGTAAAACCAAATTCATCTTCATATTGCTTGGAGAAATCAATAGTTCTTAGATTATCGTTATAATCCATTACGTTAGATTTATCACTCCATACTAACAACTTAATTTCTTTTCCCGAATACTATTCTCTTATTTGTCAAATTTTAAGTCAAATTATTGATGTCTTTTAAATTTTTATTTGATAAAATATGCATATTCGACTAATCTATTAATTTTTCTAAATGTCCTCTTGTCTAACTTCTTCTGCAAAGCATCTAATAATCTACGTTGAAATTCTATGCTTAATTGTGCAATTTCATCCCCTGGTTCTAAAAGCCCTTCTAGAAGAGTCTGAATATTTTTGGTATATCTATCACTAAGATCCTTATCTTGGAGAATTTTAGCCATGGTATCAATAAATAAATTCATATATCCACTATGATATACTAGATGATGCATTTTTTGGGAATTCTTAATTATTTCAAAAATTCTATTACATTTTTTTTGGTATTTTAGCAAAAATGAAGCCGTATAATCTGACCGCTTTTTTGCTTTAACTAGAGTTTCTGCAGCAAGTTTACCACTCATACGTGCATGCCAAATACCCTCATATGTAAAACGGTCAATAAAACCAGCAGCATCACCTATTAACAATACTTTATCTCCGAATATATGTTCAAGAATGCGATCTGGAATTGGAGCAGCCCAAATATGTCTTCCTTCAAACTCGATCTGTTTAGCTCCCGAAAGTTTTTGGCTAATCACCGGATGATATTTTAAAATATCTTGAAAATGACTAATATCAACAGTTTTATTGCACATTCCTACAGATACACCTTCTTTTTTGGTAAAAATCCAAGTGTATCCATGCGAAGCAATTTTTGAGTCAAAAAACAATTCATATACCCCACCACCAAATCTCTCTTCAACTATATGACTAGGCAAATAAAATTCTGCCTGAATTGCTTGCTGTATTTCAAGTGGTCGATCAATTTTTAATTTTCGATGTAATTTATTGCCATGAACACCTGTGGCAATAACTAATGCATCAGCTTTCACTCGCTTTTCATGTGAATTTGATTTAACTTCAATTTCAACGTAATCTTCATGATTGGTAACACTTAATACCTCAGAATTAGTTTCAACAGTTGCACCACTTCTATTCGCCTGTTCTCTAAAATAACAATCTAATCGATTTCGATATGTAAGTTGACCAATTTTAGTTGAATTATTACTGTCACTTTGTAAATCTACAAAGTTAGTAGGACCATGTAATAATAGATGATCCACGTCTCTTTCGATGATTTCTGGGGGTAAAGGACCGAAATCTAATTCGTTATGCCACATTAAACCTCCAGCACATGCCTTATATCGATCATTACCACCCTTTTCAAATAAAATGACATCTACATCATTTTTAGCTAAAAATTCAGCACATGTTGCCCCACCAGGTCCTCCACCAGCGACAATTACATCATATTTCATAATTAAACCTCTTATTACATTGTTATATTCACAATGTTATATGACAATGTTATTATAAAAGTTTTTTCTTTATTGTTACAGATCAGAAAATTAAGGAAAAATTACTCATTGTTATTTATTGTTAATTATTCGAATTGTTGAAATATACAGCAATCTCAGAAAAATGATGCGATATTTTATATATGATGGTGCATTTTATTATATAACATTGTTATATTCTTTTAAGAAAAATGAAAATTAAGGATGTATTAAAATGATTACAGCTATTGAAAATATGATGTATGCCAACACTTTTTTAAGTTTAAAAGAAAGAGAAATAAACATAATTCTAGAATTCATTGATTTAATATTCAAACCACATATTTATCTTTAATATAAACAGGATTTCGCTATTCTAATCAATTTCTATTGAGATTGCGTCATTAGGACATTTTTCTACGCATAAAAAACAATGCACGCATTGATCTTTGTGAATACGTTCTACTTTTTTAGTTTTTTCATTTACTTTATAAACAGATTTGAGACAAAAATCTTCACAAAGGCCACAGCCATCGCATTTTTCTGGATCGACTTTTATCTTCATGTCTTAAACCATTAAATATATGATTGCAAATAGATTTTTATCCCTGTACACAATTTTCAACTTTTATTTATGAATTTTAAACAAAATAGTTAAACTTATTCTCTATTTTTATTAATAAAAAAAATAAATTTAAGGAGGCTGTTTAATGTCAGGTGATGAATTTACTAATATAGTTAAACTAAAATTAGAGAAGGATATGATATTTAAATGTGATATGGGTGATTTAAAAGTCAAAGATTGTTATATTGATGAAACCAATGTAAATGAAGCAGATATGTGGGGTCCAAATCCTTCAAGATTATTAGCTACAGCCATTTTGGGATGTCTTTCAGCGAGCTTTATTTATTGTTTGAAAAAAAGAGAATTTGTATTAGATAGTTACGAGGCTGAAGCTAAACTTATTGGTGGTAGAAATGAAAAGGGCTTTTTACGAGTAAAAGAAATTAACGTTAAATTAATGCCTAAATCAGATAATGAAGACGTACAAAGAAGAATGGAAAAATGTCTAAAGGTTTTCGAACAATTTTGCACGGTTACACAATCAGTTAGGGCAGGAATCAAAGTTAATGTGAATGTTGACATATAATTAAGATTAATTTTTAAGTGAACTAATCATATTATTAATTATTTTATCCATTCTTTCCTTTTCCATAAATCTCTCTGTCCATTCATGAATTTCTTTACCAAGTGCATTATATCCATGAAAAGTTCCCATAATACCACCTGCAATGCAACCTGTAGAGTCACTGTCTCCATCATGATTGACGGATAGTATTAACATTTTTTTAAATTCTGTGGGTTCGGGGTATTTCAAACAGCAATAGAGTGCGATTCCCACAGCTTCTTCACCTACCCATCCTTTCCCTATACTCCTGATGGCTTCTTCCGTATTTTCCTTTCTTAAAACATTAACTGCTGTATCAATTGCATTACAAAACTCGGTCCTTCCAGGTTCAGGGACATTTTTTACAAATTTTTTAACTTCTCCAGGCCAAAGATTAACCTCAATTTTGTTTAATGCCAGTCTTACTAAATAAGCAGCACCTACAGCAGCAGCTATAGCAGTTGGATGGGCATGAGTTATTATTGAAGAATTATATGCCACTTTGTATAATTTATCAAGATCCGAGAAATACAGACCTATAGGAGCTACACGCATAGCAGACCCGCACCCCTTACTATTTTTAATACCTGACTCCCACCATTTTTTATTCGGATCATTTTTATATTTAAACACACCCATCCTACAGGTATTCCCAGGTGCATATCCGGGATTATCTAACCAGTTTATAAATTCATCCGCTATTTGAGTTGATATTTCTTCCACACTAAGATGGT
Organism: Candidatus Helarchaeota archaeon; assembly: GCA_013375355.1. The sequence goes on along the minus strand of JABXJV010000510.1, from coordinate 9,309 downwards.
GTGTATTAATCAGAGTTCTTGCTACAGCAAACGTCATTTCGGTATCATCTGTCCAAATTGCGTTCCTTGGCATCTTTGTAATTCCCTTAGGACCATAAAATTCTTTAATTTGTATTAATTGTTTAAATTCAATAGGTTTACCTAATGCATCGCCTAAAGCGAGTCCCCACATAGAGCCTCTTATAAAATCGCTAATATCCTTCATCATTTTAAATCTTTATCAATAAAATATAGCCAGTTATTATTTGTAATCGTGCTGAATTATTCAAAAAACAAAATTTGCACAATTTATTTAATTATATCTGTATTTTTAAATAAGTTCTTTCATCTAATATAAACATGAAGAACTTTACTGTTTTAGGCATTTCTGGTAGTCCACGTATTGCAGCAACAGATTATGTAATAAATTATGCTTTAGATTTGATTAAAGAAAAGGAAAAAGCTGAGATTCTTTACTTTTCTGTAGCAAAAAAGAAAATTAATTTCTGTATTCACTGTGATTATTGTATAAAAAATAAAAAGGGATGTATACATAAAGATGACATGCAAGATCTTTATCCATTAATGGAAAAAGCGGATGCTTGGATTATTGGGACTCCAATATACCAGGGATCTGTTTCGGCACAAATAAAAGCAATTCTTGATCGTTGTAGAGCACCTGTTGCTAAGAATCTAAAAGTTTTTGAAAATAAAGTTGGAGCTGCAATTGGAATAGGTGGTGACCGCTTGGGAGGGCAAGAAATCGCAATTCAGACAATATTAAATTTTTATATTATAAATGAAATGATACCTGTAGGAGGAGGCTCATTTGGAGCTAATTTAGGTGGTACTGTCTGGTCTAAAGATAAAAAAGCCCAAGGTGCTGCAGAAGATGAAGAAGGGAAAAGAAGTATAAGAAAAATGGTTAAGAGATTAGTTAGTACAGTAAAAATGATTAAAAATATTGAGTAGAGGAATTTATATGGCACTTAAAATCTGTTGGGGAATAACTGGTGCGGGAGATTACCTTTTAGAAACTTTTAATGTTATGAAAGAAGTAAAACAAAAATTTAACGCAAAAATTACAGTAATCATATCAGAGCAAGGAGTTTTTGTCTTAAAATGGTATAAGATGTTAGATGATATAAAAACCGAATTTGAAGACGTTAGAATTGAAAAAGGACCAAATATTCCATTTATTGTTGGTCCACTTCAAACTGGAGCATATAAGTTTTTCTTTGTTTCCCCATTATCTGGAAATTCAACTGCTAAGGCAGCCTATGGGATTGCAGACAGTCTAATCACTAATGCCATTGCCCAAACAATGAAGGGGGGCATTCCAGTTTATGTCTATCCCGTAGATCAAAAAGCCGGAGAATTCACTACAATTCTTCCTGATGGAAAAAAATTGAATTTAAAATCGAGGAAGCTTGATTTAGAAATAGTAGAGAAGCTTAGAAAAATGGAAGGAATATTTATTTTATCCCATCCAAATGAAATTATAAAAGTAGTAGAGGAATTAATTTAAAAACACTTATTAAATAGGATTTAGATGTCTATGGAGCCCTCCAAAATGGATGAAATATATATGAATGCACCTTTAGATAAGATTCCTTGGAATTTTAAAACTCCACCTGATCTTTTAATTGAATTAATCGAGAATGGAATATTAAAGCCTTGCAAAGCTATTGATTTAGGTTGTGGGACTGGAAATACTGCCATATTCCTCGCCAGTCAAGGATTTGAAGTTACGGGAGTAGATTTTTCTCCAGTAGCTATAGAGATTGCTAAAAAAAACGCAAATAGCAAGAAAATCAAATGCAATTTTCTTGTCGCTGATGTTCTTTCAAATTTAAATCAAATCCAAGAAACTTTTGACTTCGCTTATGATTGGGAATTATTACACCACATATTTCCAGATAAAAGAAAAGGATATATTGAGAATGTGAATAAATTACTTAAGCCAAAAGGAAAATACCTCAGTGTTTGTTTCAGTGAGAAAGATCCTCAATTTGGAGGCTCAGGAAAATATAGAGAAACAATAATTGGAACTGTTTTATATTTCTCTTCTGAAAATGAAATAAAGGATCTTTTAGAACCTTATTTCAATATAATAGAATTAAAAACCATAGAAATAAGAGGTAAAACTAGCCCTCATTTTGCAATTTATGCATTTGGAGAGAAAAAATGAGGATGAAATTTTTTTTGTATCTATAAAAATTAAAAATAATAATAATGATATAGTGAGGAAAAGCGAATAACAAGCAATATGGGCTTCCTTAATTTCAAAAATGCGCTGGAAAATTTATAAAATTTTTAGCTCTTTTCCTTTTTTTTATTTTCATACTACGGATAGAAGAAGGAAAAACGATTCTGCTTTTTTAGACCAGTTACATCAACATGAGATTCTATGCGTTTAATCACCTTGTCAATATAACTGGGATCTTCTAATTTAATCGTAATCGCTTTTTTCGCACACTTTCTTTCGCACCTGCCGCAACCCATGCATTTGTCTCGATCAATCTCTGCTTTTCCTTCAATAACTTCCACTGCACCCCAAATACATAATTCGGTGCACGCCTCACATCCCACACATAGATCTCTATCAACTTCAACACTTATACCTTCCATTCTCTTAAATATGCCCCTAATATCCTTATTGGCATACTGAATCGAACCTAAGATGCAACAACAGGGACAACAATAACATAAACTCAGGAAATGTCCTTCATCAGGCAACGCATCCATTATCCATGATTCACCCCTAAGTCTACCAATCGTAGGAACCAATCCATTTTCAATAGCCATCCTAGCATGCTCCAATGCTTCATCCTTTGTTATAAAACCACCAATTTCAGGAGGAACATCTATTCGCGTTGTGGCGCTTCCCACCCAAGTGCATCCTATGTTTTGATCGTGATTTTGACAATTGCGAAATGCACGACATCCGCATCTTGCCATTAGAAAGATATGGCTTGCCTTGTTGAAAAAATGCTCCAACACTATAATTGGCATAGTTTGATTTTCATAAGTCAAAGATAGATTAATCGGGAGGGTTATTCCGTCTCCGGTACTCGGAGAAAAGATCTTCATAAAAATTCGTTTAATTAATGGGACTTTTGAAAATTTCATGGCAGTATTCATATTTGGCAATTTATTTGAAAATGATACAATGGATATTATTATACAGACAATCCCTGCTATAAGAAATATATATTTCATAGGATTAGTGGTATCAGTAAAACTCCAGAAAAATTTCATAGGATTAGTGGTATCAGTAAAACTCCAGAAAAAGATAACTAAAAAGATTCCAATAATTAAAAATGCAATACCTACACCCTTACGAAGTGAAAGTTTTGTATCAGAGCCTTTTTTTTCTTTACCTATCATTATTCTTTTCATAATTTTTTTTATAAAATATCTGACAACTATTTTTTTTCACATCGAATTTTTTTTTTCATATATTCGTTATTTTTATTATTACATATTAAATTAAACTCTAGATCTTTTATTGGCACGATAAAAAATAGGTAATTTTGAAGTCTTTAATCAAATTTTCGTAGGTCTACTATTTCTTCTTTTCCCTTAATTTCTCCAGGTTTAACAAACTCTATATTTGGTTTTAGTATAATCGCATCCGCTAATTCTTTATTAATATCATCAATAGGTAAAGAGCTTGGATCTCCCTCATATTCTACCTTGATAACGAATACATCACTGATATTGTCTGGACGAGTAACAACAACTTGGAATTTCTTTAATCCGTGTTTTTTAAGAACATTTTTTACTTGTTTAGGATGCAGAAACTGACCTTTTACTTTAATTATTTGATTTACTCGACCTAACCATCTTTCTAGTTTAGGAGATGTTCTACCACAACCACAAATAGCTTCATCCATAACTCTGGATGCATCGCCAGTGCAGAATCTGATGAAAGGAATAGCACGTCTGTATGGAACTGTTACAATTACTTCTCCACGTTCCCCTGGAGGAAGTGTTTCTTTGGTATTTGGATCTACAATCTCCGTAACCATTGATTCTTCTAAATGCATACCTTGTGCCAAACCGCATTCTCTCCCAATAATTCCCAAATCAGCAATTCCATAAACTTGTCTAGCCATCATGTCAAATGTATCTTCAAGATTTTTTCGTAAAGATTCAGGCAATGGCTCAGCTGTGAAACAACCAACATCAATTGACAATTCTTCTCTTGTTTTTACTCCTTTTTTGGTAGCTTTTTTGCCTAGCTTGCCAAGAAAACTAGGAGTTCCGATAAATCCAGTAACATTTAATTGTTTCATTAATTCAATTTGGATATCGGTTTTTCCAGTCCCCATCGGAATTGAGATCGCACCTAATAAATTTACACCTTGAGTAAAACCTAAACCAGCAGGAACACCGGCGAAAGAAAAAGTAACATTAACTATATCTCCTTTGCGAAATCCATTGCTATAAAGAGCTTTACAGAGCGAATTTCCAATCGAAGTAGCAGCTTTTATGCTAAACCCTTCTAATAATGGACCCGGAGATCTAAAAACTACATTTATATCATTTAATGGGATTGCTAATAACCCTCCAAATGGGGGATTATTTTTTTGAATTTCGACTAATTCTGATTTCTGGGTGAGAGGAACATTATGGAAATCTTCAAGTGTCTTAATATCAATCGGTTTAATCCCAGCTACATCGAATTTGTCGTGATAATATTTTGTGTTATTGTAAGCATATTCACAAAATTCACGAATTAATTTCTCTTGAAATTCCTTTTGTTCTTTTCTAGGCATAGTTTCATGTTTTTCATCATAAAAACCTTTCATTCTTTCTTCTCGAGATACCATTTAATCTAACCTCCTTGGATAATTGACCAATCTTGGAGATGTTCTTCCACATTCACAAGTTTCTTCAGTTATTGATCCCTTTGCTCCTATGCGGAATCTAACGTAAGGTAAAGTATCACGAAAAGGGATTGTCACAATTATTTCTCCCTCATCTCCAACATTAACAGGTTCCGAGGAGCTAGTATCCAGGATTTCAACAAATAATTCTTCAGATAAGTGGAATCCATCCATTTGAGGGCATTCTCTGCCTACAACACCTACTTCATCATGAACAATTAAACCTCTTAATACCATATCCCATTTGTTTATTAATTCTTTTCTAATTTCATCACCTAAAGGCGACCCAACTACGCACCCAACATCGATTTTTAGATCTTTTGGATTTATACCTTCTTTTTCACATGTTTCCGTTAATGTCTGAAAAAACATTATATCACTAATAATCCCATTAATGCCTAATTGTTTAATTGTCTGAATTTGTGATTTATGACCAGTGGACCCTAATGGCACAGCACAACAACCAAATGTCAACATAGATTGAAATATCCCAAACCCTCTAGCACCACCCGCTGCCAACGAAACTGCTATATCAATAATATCCCCTTTCCGTAAACCAGCTGAAAATAAAGCTTTAGAAGAAATATTTCCTGAAGCAGATGCTTCTTTTAGCGATGTTGGAATAAGAAAAGGTTTGTTATTAATTATAGATACTAAAATAGTTCCTATTTTATTGATTGGAAGCATTAATAAACCACCCCAAGGAGGATTTTCTCGTTGTGCATTTAAGAACTCCTCCTTGGTTGTTAGCGGAATCTTTGATATTTTTTCCTTATCACTTATATCTTCAGGGGTTAAATTTACTTCTTTCAATTTATTTTTATAATATTGAGAATTCTGAAACGCCTGATTTAAAATCCATTTAAAATCTTTCCATTGTTTTTCTTTTAAATCTTTCAAAGGCTTTGTAACTTGACTTTTTCTATAATAACCAGTATTTCTATCTTTCATATCTCTCCAATCCTTCGAAATAATACATAGATTTTTTGAAAAAATATTTCAATATTAATTAAATTTATAATTTAATAAAAATTGTGAAACTAATTTCTTAATATTATTACTTTTAGTTTACTTATTGATTAAATTCCTACGGTGGAGCTTCTTCTTTCCATTAAAACAATATCTCTCCATTTACCCTTTAGTTGACCAATCCGTTCTCTTATACCTACTTCTCTAAATCCACAAGCTTTATGAAGTGATATGCTTGCAATATTTTCAGAAAATATCTTAGCTTGCAACATCCAAATACCATTCTTTTCAGATTCTTTAATAACAGTTTTTAGAAGACTTTTTCCTATTCCTTTACTTCTTGCGGAAGAAGTCAAATAGATACTTACTTCAGCAACGCCAGAATAAGCAGGGATACTTGAAAAAGGAGTTAAAGCCGCCCAACCTATAATTTGATTATTACTTTTTACTACAAATCTACAATTTTTCAAATATCTTCTATCCCATTCTTCCCAACTTGGACATTCAGTAATAAGTGTGGAATATCCAGTCTCAATTCCCTCATTAAAAATTGATATAACCGAAGCCCAGTCGCCATCTTCCATCTTCTGAATTTTTATATCCATATTTATAACCTAATAGAGGAGGTAAATAAAAAAGTATTAATTATATATTTATTGAATTTCAAAATCAATCTCTGCAACAGGTGCAGCTGCAGTAGTAATACCTTCTGCTTTTTTATACTCTTCAATTGTTCTTTTTTCTACTTTTTTTAAATATTCCTGTAATTTCTGATCAACATCTGATGGTAATTCAGGAGGAATGTATGATTTAATAATTTCATCAATTTTTTCTTTTGCTATTTCAATTAAATCCCTAGAACCTTCTTTACGCCATCTAGTTCGGCGTTTACGATCCATTAATTTAGGAATATATAATTCCTTTTTCATATGTTTTAATGTGTGTATCTCACCTAAAAATGAAACACCTTTTTCAGTACTCGTTGCTATCTTTTTAATAACATCCAATGCGATAGTTTCATCATTAACTGTTATGCCTTCAAGTGCTCTCTTTACAATTCCTACTAATTCATCATCAATCACTAAAAGTTCAAGAGCTTCAGTTAAAGTTGATTCGTAAGTGCCTGCACAGGTAATATAATTAATTCCTGCTTGAGCAGCTAATAAAAGTGTTTGTAACCGCTCAATTCCATTTTGAATATCTAAACATTTCGAATCTGTAACTCCTCCAACTCCCCGAGATGGAATCTTATAAAATCGTGCTAATTGAGCTATTCCTGTAGTAATTAAACCTGTTTCAAGAGCTCCTAATCCAGTATTTCCTGAACGCATATCGGTTACACATGACACGGTTCCGAAAAATACCGGGCTTTTTGGATCATATATTTGTGCTAAAATAATTCCGCCAATAATTTCAGCATTGGTTTGTACTAATAATCCTGCTAATGTAACAGGTGCTGTACTACCTGCAAGAGCTTCAGGTGCAATGATTGTAGGTTGTTTATATTTAGCAAAGATTTGAAGACCGTTTGTCATTATTTGAGGAAGTTGTAAGGGACTAGTTGGATTCACGAATCCTACAAGTCTAGGTTTCTTTATAAGTTCCTCTTCACCACCTACAATAATAGATACCATATTCATCATATCTTGACTTGCAACCTTTCCATAACATCCTAATCCATAGGGTTTTCGAGTATTTTTTGACCATTGATATATACATTGAGCATGAATTGAGGTAAATTGAACATCATTTGGCCATACATCTACATGAGAACAATTAATATGCTTTAAAGAATCAACTACTCGAATTTGTTGAATTGTATCTTCTAGAATTGTTTTTCTTACTTTGGTTTTCTTTGAAGGGTCGTAAATTTTCACGGGCGTACCTATTGTGGCAAATTGAGTAGCTACTGTATTCACTTCAAAATTAAAAGATCCATCAGGACCATGCAGTTTGAATGAATTCGGAACTAATTTTAATTGTTCCTTTATGAACGATTCAGAGAATTTAACAAATGCCGAATTTTCATCGGTTTCTGCACCCTTACTTTTAAGTAATTTACGAGTTTCAGGATCTTCGATCTGGATACCTACAGATTCTAATAAAGTCATAGTTGAACTGTGGATTGTTTCAATCTCATCTTTAGAAAGAATCTCAATTTTTTTCATTCTCATATGGTTTCATCTCAGATAATAATAATTTAATCTTGAATGTTTAATAATTTTTTAGCAAGTGATACAGCCTCTATGGCATCATCTGCCCATCCATCTGCACCAATTTGTTCCGCCCAATCTTCAGATGTAGGACTACCCCCCACAATAACTTTATACTTTTCACGAATACCCCTAGATTTTAATTCTTCTATCACTTGGCGCTGAGCATCCATTGACATAGTTATAAGAGCCGAAAGACCTATTATTTGAGCTCCAACTTCTTCCGCTTTTTCAATGAACATTTGAGCAGAAACGTCTACTCCAAGGTTAAATACTTCAAATCCATTAGAAAATAGAAATGATCCTACAAGATCTTTACCTATAGAATGAATATCTCCTTCCACAGTTCCAATTACCACTTTTCCCTTTGTTTTTCTTTCATCCATCCCTAACTTCTTAATTGCAGGGTCGATAACCTCACCCATAGTAGCTTTAACTACGTTAGAAGCCATTATTAATTCAGGAACATAGTATTCTTCCTTTTCAAATTTAATTCCCACTAATTTCATAACTTCCCCAATGATCTTAATAATACTCTCTGGTGATGCTTCATTATTATCAATCGACGTTCTACAAAATTCTTTTAATCCAGTTTCATCCCAATTTAAGATTAATTCTTTAATTTTCTCTTCAATCGACATTTCTTTTTTCACTTTGAAAAATAATGTGATATCTAAAATTATAATTAACTATTAAATTAAATCTTCAATTATTTATTCTGACATTTTTGAACTTGCTCTAATTATTGAATCAATTCTATTAATTATCAACTATTTAAAAATTAGGAAATCAATGATAATACTTAAGATTGTTTAACGAATTTTATAGATTAACTAAAGTCAACATTTTGATGAGAAAAAACAGTAAAAATTTGCCTAATTTAATGTTTAGAGGATTTTTTATGAGTAAAAAAGTAATTTTTTTGATTTTTTTAATAACAATAGTAAATATTTCTATTATTATCTCAATTATGCCTTTAAATAAAGAATCTAAAACATCCAATGCATTAAACCTAAACCAGTCTCATGAACATTCCATACCATTTAATGATTATAATTTACAAAAATTATCAGGAGCAAATGATTCTAATTTTAATTTTACAAGCATTTTAGAGGAACAATGGAACCGGATGTGGTATTATCCTGGTTGTACTAATAACTCACTAATGACACAATCAGGCACAGCTGGATACAACATCACTCTTAATATTACAGTATTGAATTTACGCAATGAAACAAATCAAAATTCAATCT
>JABXJV010000509.1 GCA_013375355.1 Candidatus Helarchaeota archaeon | reverse complement strand
TTCAGTGATTCTAAAAGAAGAAAATTCAGGCACCGATTATCAAACTTGCATATCCTACAACCGAGTTATAATCTCCAGAAGTTTCTCCAGAATTTGCATATTTTAGAAGCTCAACTTTAGTTGCTCCTAATATTTTTGAAGCGATCAAAGCTACAGAAGTTGAAGCGTAACCACACATAGAAATAGCATTTTTCTTAACTGTATTAAAAAGAAGTTCTCCATCAATTTTTATTATAGCGTCAATAGCTTTTTGATCTTGCTTTTTTGCATCATCGGCATGTTCGAAATGAGTAAAATCGGTAGAAGCGATGATAACAGCATTTTTTCCAGTAATAGCATCAGCTAGAGCTTCCCCAATTTTTACAAATTCTTCAAATTTCGAAGAACTCATCATAATAGGAACAATTTTTATTTCTGGGCCATAAATATATTGTAAAAATGGCAATTGAAGCTCTAGAGAATGTTCCCCTTTATGTATTTGAGAATTCTCAAATATTGATTTACTTAAGCAAATCCTTTTTGCCACTTCGGTATCGATGGATGATTGACCTAAAGGAGTTTCCCAGGCACCTTCAGCTTGTACAGAAGCTGGTTCAGTAGTATATGAACGATGGTTCACTCCAATAATAATAAAAAGGTCAGGCTTACCATCTTCTGCTAAAGCTGCAAAACTATTGGCTGCAACTGCTCCAGAATAAACATAACCAGCATGTGGTGACACTACAGTAATGATTTCACGAGGACCTTTTTCATTTACAATAGGCTTTTTTTTGGGACCCAATTTATGAGTTTCAAAAAAGGCTTGTAAATCATTATTTAACCCATCACGGGTGCCTGAATACCAACCACCCGCATAAGCTGCTTTTCTAATCATTTTTAATCAATCCGTTATTCCCTATGAAACGTAATAATATTGAGGTTATTTTATTTGATAATGATAATAACATTATTTTTCAATTATTTAATATTTTTATCAGTTATTTGGTAGTTACCTTAATTATTCTAATTAAAAATGAATATTATTAATTAATAATTCCCAAAACCTTTAACATTCATTAGTTTTTCAAAATATCTATATAGTAAAAATCCCAAAATTAATAATTTATTATTTTGATCTTCAATAAATATCTCTATTTCATATTTTAATTTTGGAATAATGTATCCTGTTTCAATAATCTCTGCAACAACTTCAGAATTATTAGAATTATAGACAATAAATGATTTTCGAAATTTCTTTACTACTTCAAACAGTGTTTGGGAATTTTTATTTAAAAGATAATATTTTTTCATTCCAACATGATAATAAAGTATGAAAATTAAAATTACTATGATAAAACCAACCATAATATAAGGCAGGACAGTTTTATAGGATTCCAATGGAATAAATAAAGGTAAAATTGCTAATAATAAAAAGAATGTTATAATGGTGAGAATAGAACCATAAGGACCTATCTTAATTCTTTTGGATCGCGATATGCTACCGATAAAATTATCATTTTTTTCATATATTTTACTTGATAACAAAAATCTTTTATGTTCTATAATTGTTTTTAAAAAATTTTTTTTCTCTTTATCAATAAGACAAATTTCAATTAACCAAGGTTCTTTATCCTTATGTATAACCTTTTCAATGGTTCCAATCTCTTGGATTTCTGATTCAGTTTCTCCATATAATGATAATTCTTTTAGAATCATTAAATATCTATTAAATTCAAGAGTCATTTCTTCTATTACCTTTTAATTTAATTTTTTTATCTAGAATATATATTCCCTCATTAGATGATTTATTGAAATTAAGTTCAATTTATGTATATATAGCTAAATAAACATAAATAAATTAAAATTAGAATCTAATTAATATTTCGAACATAAGGTGGTTTTATGGACAAATTCATATCAGAACACCTATTACATAAAAAAATTGATGTTTTTTTTGAAGAAAATCAAGTATTAACTGGGGTAGTGGTAGCTTCGGCTGATAAAGTGCTAACAATCCAAGTTGATGGGAAATATATATACATTAACATTAATCAAGTAAAATACATCATGGAGAGATGAGCCAATATCTAAAATTCTTTCTATTTTTTATTAACGATAAAAATATTTCTTAAAATTAATGTATGGTTATTTAAATGGTAAAAGAAAAATTAATAGCAATTTTAGGAGAAAAAAATGTTTCAGATTTAGAAACTGATAAAATTGCTTATTCAAGAGACTGTTTTCCCTTAAAAATTATGCAATATAAGGAAGGAAATATGGAACCGCTTCCTGATTATATTTTATGGCCTGAAAATGCACAACAAATTTCAGAAATTTTAAAGATTGCTAATGAAAATAAAATCCCAGTAATCCCTTATGGTGGAGGTGGAGGAGTGAATGGTGGTGTCATTCCAATTACAGGGGGAATTTTACTTGATGTACAAAAATTGGATAAAGTTATTGAAATAAATGAAGAATCTTTATTCGTTACTGCACAAGCTGGAATTTTAGGGCAACATTTAGAAGATGTTTTGAATCAAAGAGGATATACATATGGGCATCTTCCTAGTTCTTTACAATGCAGTACATTAGGAGGATTTGCTGCTAATCGTTCAGCAGGGGCGCTATCTTCAAAATATGGCAAAATTGAAGATATGGTATTTGATTTAGAAGTGGTTTTACCAAATGGGGATATTATTCATACTAATCCTACTAAAACTCCTCGTTCCGCAACTGGTCCAGATTTAACGCAATTTTTTCTCGGTTCAGAAGGTTGTTTAGGAGTTATTACAGAAATAACCTTAAAAATCCATCCAGTTCCAGATATTCGAAAATTTATTGGTTTTTTGTTTAATGACCTCCATTCTGGTCTAGAAGCGGTTAAAAAGATATTCCGAACAAGTATAAGACCATCAATAGTTCGCCTCTATGACGATGTTGAAGCTAGAATGGTCTATCATATTTCGGATATTCAAAAAGGTCAAAGTTATTTAACATTAGCATTTGATGGTTACGAAAATACGAAGGTACTGATGGAAAAAGAATATCAAATTTGTTATGATATATGCAAAAATCAGGGAGGAAAAGACATGGGGGAAGAAGGGGGAAAAATTTGGTTTCAAAATCGATTAAATATGTATTATCCAAATCGTCAATATCATAATGCAAATGTGCTTGCAGATACTATCGATGTTGCTACAACTTTTGATAACATTGAAAATCTATACTATAAGATGAAAGAGGCAATAAAGCGAAAAAAAATCAATGTTATGGCACATTGGTCTCATTTTTATCCAAATGGAGGTTCTATGTATATGATTTTTGTTATGATAGAAAAAAATAAAGACCATAGGGCTGAAAGATTATATGAAGAAGCTTGGCGTGATGGTTTGGATGCTTCTGTAGCAAATGGAGGCACTATGAGTCATCACCACGGTGTTGGGATATTTAAAGGAGACTGGATGTCTAAACAATTAGGTCCTGCATTTGAATTATTAAAAAATTTGAAAAAAACTATAGATCCAAATAATATTATGAATCCAGGTAAATTAGGCTTTCCTAAATGAGGTGTGAATATGATAGAGACTAAAAAATTTGATAAAAATATGATTACTTTCCTTGAAATGTGTTCAACTTGCATGAAAATGTGTAAAGATCAGTGTCCAACTGCTTGGGCCACTAAATCTGAAAGTATCACACCTTATACTCGAAGTTTAATGATAGTTTTGAATGAAAAAGGTATAAAAGAATACGATCAAGCCGCAATTGAAGCAGAATATAAATGCACAACTTGTTGGGCGTGTGAAGAAGCTTGTCTACCTAAAGTAGGTCTTCCAAATATGATCGAAATTGCCCGATCTCATATTATAGCTAAAAATCCCCATTTAAAACCAATGGATGAAATAGCTAATAGAGTCGAAACCCTTTATAACCCTCTCAATGAACCAGCTGAGGAACGATTTAACCGATTAAAAAATTTACTTCCAGAGAAAAAAGAAGCAGAATATGTATATTTTATTGGATGTATGGCATGTTACCGCTATCCAGAAATAGCAGAATCTATTATTAAATTATTAAAGAAAACAGAAGTTGACTTTACAGTTATAATAGGTGATGAATGGTGTTGTGGATCCCCAATTATCCGAAATGGCTTTACAAATTTAGCAAAAAAACTTGCACAACATAATATAGACCAATTTGAAAAATTTAAGTGTAAAAAAATTATAACTGGATGTTCTGCATGTTATAGTACCATTAAAAAGGATTATACAGATTTGGGTTTGACTTTAAATCAAGAAATTCAACATTTTACTGAATTTTTTGAAGAATTAAGGATAAAAAATAATATTAAACCTATTAAAACTTTAGATAAAATAATCTCTTATCATGATCCTTGCCATCTTGGAAGGAGGATGGGTGTTTATGATCCACCTCGAAACCTTTTGAAAGATATAAGTGGTAAAAATTTTGTTGAATTACAGTTCAATCGTGAAAAAGCAAGATGTTGTGGAGCAGGTGGTGGCGTAAAATATAATTATACAGATATTGCTAAATCAATAGGGATTAGAAGACTAGAAGAAGCTCAATTTTTAAATGTTGATATGTTAGTATCTGCCTGTCCTTTATGTAAAAATCAATTTGAGGCGGTACAAAATAAAAATAACAAAACAGAAATAAAGGATATTACAGAAATAATTGCTTATGTATATTTAGACTAATTTAAAAATTAGGAATTATTAATTAAATTAGGTAATTTTTTCAAATTTGAGGGTCAATATCAATGGAAAAAATTGCACAAAAAATCTTAAAATTGCTTCAAAGAGAAAAAGTTGATGAAGCAATTGAATTGATATCTAAAACACTTGCTGATAGTTTTCATCAATTACAACCAAATGATGTTATTACAGCTTATCATTTATTTCATCAATGTTATGTTCTTAAAGATTTTAAAGAGGCGCATAAAGCATTAAATACGGCAGCACAACATCTCGCCGAAGAAGGTCAAAAGAAAAGTCATTATAATATAGAAGAAGCAATTGAAAATTTTTCGGGAGCTGTAATTAGATATTCCTTTGGAGAGGAATTGGAAAAAGCTGAGGAAAATTTGAAAGAATTATATTATATTCCAAAAGTAGATAGATTTGAAATTTATCACCTTGCAAAAGATATTTTTGAAACTTTAAAATCCAAAAACATGAAAAATTTGTTTAATATTAAGAAAAAATACAAGAAATTTTTTGCTGAAAAAGCAAATAATTGGGCTTTAACAGAAATGGACTATTATGCTACTCCAATAATCAGAGTTGATTCTGAAATTCCAGAGGAAATTCTTGCTGGAGCAGATTTTAAATTAGAATTAATAGTAAAAAATATATCTCTAAATATTGCAAGAAAATTGGAATCTAGAGTAATACCACCCGAAAATTTTCGTTTTCGTTCTCCTAGTCAGCGAACTATCAAAATGAAGAAACTTGAACCAGATATGCAATTTAGACACCCTATTAATTTTTACATAGATGAAAAGGCATATGGAAATAAGTACATTGCATATGAAACTTTAACATATGAAGATACACGGGGAAATAGATATGGCTATGAAATAACTCCCACAAAAATTCAAATTGGGACTCAATCAGGTATTCTTGTAGGAACTTTAAAACAAAAAGCCCCTAGGGTCAAGCCTACGGTCAAATTAGGAGTTCCTGATATTACGAAGGAAGAAAAGAAATCAATTGATAAATTAATAGCAAAAAGAAAGATTTTCAAGGATTTATTAAGGAAAAATGAAGAGAATTTAAACGAAAAAATTATAACAAATGAACAATATATGAAAATTTATATCGAATATAGAGAAAAATTAGAAGAAATTGATCGTTATTTAAAAGATTTGGGATATGAAGAGAAAGAGGGATATACAGAAGTAACTTGTATATACGATGGATCTAAATTTTATGTTGAAGAAGGTCAATGCCCTAGGTGTGGTGATCTTTATACTGTATTTTTTGATGAAATAGTGTCAATTTTTTATTTTATGATTATGCATCAATCAGGTGTTTGTATATTTAATAAAGGATTCGGAAAAGAACTGAATGCTGATCTTACATCAGGATTAATTACCGCAGTTCAGAGTTTTTTAGGTGAGTTAACGGGTCAAGATAAAACTAGATTTACCGAATTTAGTCAAAGTGGATTTAATATTCTCACTGGTAACAGTAAATACGCGACTTCGGCTATTGTTATGTCGATGAGAGCTTCTGAGCGATTAAAAGATCGACTTATTCAATTTCTAGAATTGTTTGAAAATAAGCATAAAGATAAATTAACAGTCTTTTCTGGTAATTTGGATGATTTCGTAGGAAGTTTTGAAACTTTGTCGCAATTTATTCCTATCGATTTACTTCGTCCACATAAAATAAATTATAATTTGCTCCAAGAAATTAAACTTAGCTCTATTTCGAGACAAATTATTGAAAATGTTCCAGAAATAAAAGAAAGAAAAATTGAAAAAGTATTCTTAGATAATTTCGTAAATATAATAAGAAAAAAGCTTCGGCGTTTAGACTATGAAAAATTAATTGCGGGAATTTTAGAATTAAAAGAAAACGGAATTTTATCAACAGAGGAAGTTTCAGTTGAAGAACCAATTCCAGAGCCAGTTATGGAACCAGTTTCTGAACCAATTATGGAATCAGTTAATTCTATAATTGAACCAATTAGTGAACCTGAAGGTGAAATATCAGAAGAAGAAGCTCCAAGATTTTGTGTAGAATGTGGAGCTAAATTACCACCTGAAAAGGAAAAAATACTATTTTGTATTAACTGTGGTGCAAGACAACCTGATTAAAACATTCCACCCTTTGGCTTTATTTTCAAAAAGGGCATTTTTAAAATTTCCTTTGCAATATCTTCTTGATTAATTTTTCTTACATTTTCTGCTCCATCCATCGCTATTCTCTTTGCTATTCTTTGTCCTAAGTCTTTTAATTCTAAATTATTCCAAAGTAATACATAATGAGTTATAGCAGCTTTGTAGATTTCTTTGATCATGGATCCTACATCATTCCCGAATTTATCAGTGAGGAATGTAAATGCGGAATTTGCTAACTTTCTTATTTGATTCGCACTTTGTTTCGGAGTCTTAGGGACCTCTTTTTCAAAAGTACCCATAGATTGAACCCATAATTTTCCAATTGCTTCGCGAATTCCTTTTTCATCCGGGTATTTTTCTATAAGAGCCTCAGCTCCTGTAATAATTCTTTCTAATAGTTTATCAGGCTTGCTGCCTTTAACTTTTCTTAATAACTTTAAATAACGTGTTTGAAATGGGCTTATAGCTTTCATTGGTGGTTGTTCACTCAATTTAATGACTCCCAATTTTTTTGTTAAACTAATGTTTTTTTAAAGTTTTTTATATGTTCTTATTCACAAAGGTATTCTCGTAGTAATGAGAGATGCAGAGTGAATTTAATTTAATATGTTCAAGTTTTTTATCTTAAAAGTATAATTTTACTTAAACTGTCTTAAATATTATAAATGACAAAAAAAATTTATATTAATTTTCCTTAAATCTAAAAACAGTTAGATTGTATTATTATTCTCAAGATATTTTTCATAATTTTACAAGATAATTATTTAATATTGGTGGTTTTTTCGAAATGTCTGAAAATGAAGATTGGTTTTTGAAGGTGGAAGGCTTAGCAAAAGAGTTCGTGCGTGGTGAACCTGCTTATAACAATATCAATTTCACATTAAAGGAGGGTCATTCTTTTGGTATTCTTGGGAAAAG
Source organism: Candidatus Helarchaeota archaeon (assembly GCA_013375355.1). Next base: position 1,647 of record JABXJV010000509.1, on the reverse strand, counting down.
TGGTTGTGGAAAAAGCGCATTAATGCATGCACTCCGAGGCACTAAAGATTACCGTCCTACTCGTGGAAAAGTTTTTTATCGTTTATCTGTCTGCACAAATTGTAAAGCCGTTGAATATCCTAGCAAGGCAGGTGAACCTTGTACCAAATGTGGAGATAAAACAGAACTACGAATTATTGATTATTGGGAAATTTCCGAAAAAGATCCTGATTTGTTCTATTCTATCTACGAACGTATCGCAATAATGCTTCAACGTACTTTTGCACTTTTTGGAGAGCATCCAGTAATAATGAATATCAGAAATACATTAGATAAATACGGTTATCCAAAAAGAAAAATTGATGGTAGGTCGATAATGCTTCTGTCAAAAGTTAAATTAACACACCGAGCTATGCATCTAGCGCGAGATTTATCCGGAGGAGAAAAACAGCGGGCAGCATTTGCAACATGTCTGGCTAAAAATCCATTAATATTCCTTGCAGACGAACCCACTGGTACATTGGATCCAATTACAGCAGAATATGTCCATGACGTTATGAAAAAAGCAGTAAGTGATGAAAATCTCACTTTAATAATTACTTCTCACTGGCCACATGCCGTTGCTGCCCTTTCTCAAGAAGCAGTTCTTTTAGAGCGGGGTAAAGTAGCTAAACAAGGAGATCCTAATGAAGTATCTCAAGCTTTCTTGGACATGCTTGAAGAAGTTGTGATAGAAAGACGACAAATTGATAATCCTATTATCAAAATCAAAGATGCTAGAAAATATTACTGGACTTTTGATAGGGGTATAATAAAAGCATGTGATGGCGTAGAACTCAAAATAAGTGAAGGAGAGATTTTCGGGCTTTTGGGTGTTTCAGGTTCTGGAAAGACATCTTTGGCACATATGATTATTGGATTGAGGACTATCACCAGTGGAGATATTAATATCCGTGTTGGCGAAGAATGGATTGACATGAGTAGTCCAGGACCACATGAAAGAGGAAGAGCTACAAAGTATATGGCAATATTACACCAAGAATATTGTCTATACCCCCACAGAACAGTTCTGGAAAATATCACGGGTGCTGTTAGACATAGAGTACCAGAAGAAATTAAAACTAACAAGGCGTATGATGCTCTGAGAGCAGTAAACTTTACTAACGAAGAGATTGATAACATTTTATACCAATTTCCAGATAATGTAAGTGAAGGAGAACGTCATAGGGTAGCAATCGCTAGAATTCTAATTCAAGAACCCAAAATAGTTCTATTGGATGAACCTACAGGAACGGCAGATCCACTGACACGAATGGAAATTGTGCGATCGATTAAAAAATCCAGAGATGACCTTAAACAAACATATTTGATTATTTCCCACGATATCGACTTTATTGAAGCTGTATGCGACAGAGCTGCATTAATGAAAGGTGGTAGAATCTTAAAAGTCGGCGATCCCACTGATGTAATCGAAGTAATGAAAGTGGAAGAAGCAAAGGAAGCTGTGTAATTTATTTCTTATTTTTTTTCCCTATTTGAACTTTTAGAGCTTTTGAAATTTTTTTTACAATTCTGTTATATTTCTTGAAGTTTCTTCTTAAATTTTTCCTTTCTAGACTCCCATTTCTTTTTATTCTTTATTTTAGATAAAGGTCTTCTTCTTAATGC
>JABXJV010000508.1 GCA_013375355.1 Candidatus Helarchaeota archaeon | reverse complement strand
TACTGGGGCATAAATCCAAAAATTATGCCACTGATTGAAAATACTGATGATTTGATTGAAAAGGTTGATAAACTTCTTCTAAAAGAAAGATTTGTTAAAAAGGGGGATGCAATAGTGGTAATTCTCGGTGCTCCAATATATGAAAAAGGGACGACAAACCTTTTGAAATTGCATAGAATATAGGACTAAGCATGATTTATTTATAAATCATTTTATTGTTCTCTTGTCCCGAAGCCTACAAAAATTTACACCGAAGTGCCATGGCGGTACACAAAGACAAGCGGATTTATTCTCGTTATGAATTTATTTCAAATGTCATCCTGAATTTATTTTCACAAAGTGACCACTTCGTGGCAGGATCTATTTGAAAACTGATTGAGAGATTCTGAAACAAGTTCGGAATGACGATTGGAATAGCACGAAAACTTGTTTTAAAAAAAGTTTTGTTTCAATTTTGATAATGTTAACAAATTGGTTGTTAAAATAGCAGAATTTATGAATAATTCGTATAGAAAAACTTTCGTTTTTTTTATGTAAAATAAATTATTACACCCATTCATCCCCTTTATCTTTGCCGAAGAACAATTCTCCTTTTTCTTCCATCTTTTTCAAGATTTGAACTATTTTATTTTTGGCATCCTCGATATCTGAACGTCTTCGGGGACCGAGAGTTTTCAGTTCAGAAAGCAAAATCCTTTTTCTGTTACTGGAAATATTTTTAAAGAATTTTTGTTTCATATCCTCTGATTCATCTTTAAGAGCAAGCGCAAGTAAATCATTGGGGATTTCAAAAAGGGCTTTTTTAAGTGAAATGTCTTCCAAATCAAGAATGTCGGCAAATGTAAACATCTTATCTTTTATTCTGCATGCCAGATTTATATCCCTTCTTTCAAGTTCCGAAAGTATATTCCTACCTGTTTTTGATTGTATAAGGTTAAGTATTTTCGCCAGTTTTTCAGGACCGCCAACATCGTGTGCACGCGGACCATCAAACATCTTAAGTTTCTCATGTATCCCTTTAGCAGCCTGGTTTAGAATCTCTGCGGAAACCTTGCTACTGGTAGCCATTCGATATATTATATCTTTTTGCTGGTCTAATGAAAAATTCTTAAGTACATTTTTTACTTTTACGGTATCAAGTCGGGATAAAATTATTGCTATTGTCTGGTTGGATTCATCCTGTAATGCATGAAAAATTTCATCCTCTTTATAATTATTAAGTTTCCGAAATATAAGAATATTTTGAAGTATAGGATTAATTTTTTACTCCTTCTGTTTACGATATATTTTACCTTTTTAGTAATGTAAAATTATGGAATTTTATCTATTGTTAAAATTAAAGAAAAGAATGTTTTATGTCAAGGTATTTTATAGTAAAGTTTATTAAATATTTTTATCATTAAAGTTTAAAATAACTTGACTTATTAAATTTAGAATATTAGATTTACATTTAGTTAATATGAAAGAAAGTATTATATTTTATGAATGTAAAAGATAGAATAAAAAAGCTTAGAGAGGAGATTAATTATCATAATTATAGATATTATGTTTTAAATGAGCCTGTAATTTCAGACTATGAATACGATAAATTGATGCAAGAACTGATAAACTTGGAGAAGAAGCATCCTGAATTAATAACACCGGATTCACCTACACAAAGAGTAGGTGAAGAACCAACAAAAGTTTTTCCCACTATTACTCACTCTGTT
>JABXJV010000507.1 GCA_013375355.1 Candidatus Helarchaeota archaeon | reverse complement strand
TCTACTTAACCGCCTATATCCAATCGGCGTGGACACCTTAAACCATTAATATATCAAATTCATTCCCCGGTGTCCACGTCCGCTTAAGCGAGGGATTTCTTTTCTATAGTTTTACCAGTCTATATTATTTCCTTAGTGAGAATTAAAATAAGATAGTATATTCAAATCTGAAATAATCAAGAAACTATATTATTATGAATGTATATAGAAATCTTTAGGTTTAAGCTCATCAAAGTTTTGCTTTGAAATAAGATGTTTTCTGATGTCGAGGCAGAGGTCACATTTCGAGAGATAACCACTCTGAGATTCTACATAACCAAAATCAACTGCAAACTTGAAAAGTCCTTCCATATCATTAGCAATGAGATATCTCAAAATGGGGTAATCTTCTAAATTTATTCCATTTTCCAGAAGATTCTGTAGATTTTGCCAATTCCCTAAAGATATTCCACCACAATAACCCGGCATAAAGTTTCCGTAATTATCAAAATGGTTGTGCCAGTCTCTAAGAAATAGTGGCTGACAAGGGATGTTGAAAAATACATGCACTGGATATGTAGGAAAAAAATTTTTCAATCTGTAAATAGCCCTTCCCATAAAAAATAATTCTACTTTACCAATAAAGTACTCATTTTTTGTTAGTTTAAGAAAATCTTCGATTGAAATTTTTTCCTTAATTCCAAGGATTTTAAATAATCTATAGTACTCGTTTTGATATATCAGGACATTTTCACCAAATACAGTTTTACTGATACAAATACATCTCTCTGTCCTCTCAAATGGAATATATTCTGCGAAAAAAGGATTGACCGAAATAAGTATCCCTTTAAGGCCTTTTTCTTTAAGGATTTCAAGTTTTTCTCTGGTTATCTTATCATCTTTACACCAGTAACAATTTGTTTCAACAAAGGTTGACGGAATATTTAATTTATCAGAAATTTCTACGGCTCTGAGTAAAATGTTAAAGTTTAAAAAAGGTTCACCACCTGTAAAGTGAAGGCCATGATTTAAACTGATAACATCATTTCCATAGGGACTTGATTTTATATTTCCAACAAGCTGAGATAAGCCTTTTTCTAAGTCACTTTCCGAAATCCAGTCTGCATTCCATTTAGGTGAGCAAATGTACATACAATGCCGACATTCAGCGGAACATTTGTAGGAAAGAATAACACCCCCGGAAATAGGCGTTGGTATCTTTGTAATATTCATACTAAAAACTTTTGGTCATTAACTATAATTCTAAAAAAGGCTAAACTATAATTTACTTTCTAATCATAAAATTATCATGCGGACTGAATTAAGCGATAACTCAATAATCTGTTAACAATATTACATATTCAAATTTAATAAGTCAAGCATAACTTATTTAAGAAATTGGCAGTATAATTTTTAGTGGACATTTAAAAAAAGAGTATATAATTTATAAGAAAATTTCAAGAAAAATAAATGTCAAGATTTTTAAAAAATATTTTTTGAATATTTTTTTATAATTTCAAATACTAATCAAACATAAAACCAAAAATAAAAACCTTTAAATATTAGAACGGTTCATTAATACTAAAAATGTGGCTGTTCAAGAAAAAGGTTTTACAGGATGATTTCATCAAATACTTCACTTATTTTAAACTATACGCGCTGTTTCCAGTATGTG
>JABXJV010000506.1 GCA_013375355.1 Candidatus Helarchaeota archaeon | reverse complement strand
AACAAAATCAAATTTAACCTTTTTTTTATCCAATTAAAATTTTTTTTATATTTTTCATCCCAATAATGCCCTTTCTGAAAGAGTATCTCACTTGCTAAATCAGAAATCGATTTTTTAACAATCTTTTTCCTATTTCTCAAAAATTTTTTTGTCAGTTGCGAGATATCATCTAAATCCATCGAATTATTAACTAAAGCTTTTTTTGGAGATTGATTAAAGTTATATCTGAATAAATCATTATATCTCTCCCTCCAAAAACTAAGATTTTTACTCACAAACCATAAATCTTTATCTAAGGGATAGAATTTCCATTGAAAATATTGGCAAATAACATAGATATGGCTTTTTTCAATTATTTCAGAAAAATGTAACATATTAAGGAAATCCTTAATGCTTATTAACTCGGGTTGATAAAACGAGTTCCATGTAGTAAGACCAAGAGCAGTTACAAATCTCTTTTTAGAAATCTCACTCTCATCTTTTAGTATGGGGTAAAATTTCTGGGTAACTAAAAAATACCTTTCTGTCCAAGTCTTCAAAGCATATTCATTCTTAGAAAACAATTTTCTCTTGCTTATCTCCTCTTGGATAAAACTCATTCGTTCTCTTGAACTAGTCAGGATGGATTCTTCGGTTCTTGGTGTTATCATTTTTCTGATTTCTTCACCCAATTTAGTTAGCATGTAATTAGTAGTTCCATCAAGTTTATTTACAATTCCTAAATCTATTAAGGCATTTATTGAGGGATAAAAGGATTTTTCTGCATATATACGCGCTTTACCTTTGGTAATTCTTAATTTTAGCTCCCAAGAAGGAATTGGTCTCCCAAAGTCAAGTTCGGGATCAAATATTTCAATGATTTGAATCTGTCTAGTTTTTAACTTATCTATTATATTTTCAATTTCTTCAGTCAAAAAAATTACCTCACCACTATTTGACATGCAAAACTCATTATTCTTGCTATAGTAGCCATGTAATTTGAATAATCTATGTCAGAACTCTTAAATATCCAATCTGGTCGTAAATTATTACATTCAAAACGTAAATTACCTAATAATTCCTCAAGATTTTCAAACGCTAGACCTATTTTTTTAGGCGGAATAAATTGCCCCTTAATCTTGTTGAAGCTTTTCTTGATTAGATTTAAATTGCTATCCCATCTTGCATCACATTGAATCTCAAATTCATTATGTTCAATTACTAGACCAACTATTCCAGCCACACCAGAGATACCTGCACCCATTAATGCTCCCTTAGCAATCCCTTCTAAAACCTCACCTAAATCCTTACCCTCTTT
>JABXJV010000505.1 GCA_013375355.1 Candidatus Helarchaeota archaeon | reverse complement strand
TCACGATAACGCTGATCTAATGCTCCTAATGGTTCATCTAATATTAAGAGCTTGGACCCCGAAGCTAATGCACGAGCAATTCCCACACGTTGTAATTCTGGATCTGATAATTCTTCTGGAAAGTCACCAGCACGATGAATTAAATTCACCATTTCGAGTGCTTTTACGGTTTCTTGCTCAATTTTGTCTTTAGTCCATTTTTTTATTTGACCAGAATAAGAAACATTATCCCATACATCCATGAATGGAAAAATCTCAAAGTGTTGAAACACCATACCAATATTTCTGTCTTCTATTGGAATATGAGTCATATCTTTGCCATCAAAATAGATTTCTCCAGAATCAGGTTCAATAATTCCAGCAATTAATCGCAATAATGTAGTCTTACCACAACCGCTTGGACCAAGAAGAGTTATATACTCTTTATCAAAGATTTCTAAGTCAATATCATCATTGGCAACAACTCTGCCCTTATCATAGGTTTTTCTAACGTTTTTTACCAATATATGAGGCATCTGTTCTAACCATTTTTATATTTGTTTTTCTTTTCCTGTAACTCTTCTTAAGATGAGGATTAAAAAGAATGATAAAACAATTAAAATAAAACTTGCAAATGCTGCAGCTTCAAGTTCCAAAGCTTCTACCCAATCTACTATTGTAACTGGGATAGTTCTTACTAATCCCATAACCACAACGGTAGCTCCAGTTTCACCTAATGACCTAGTAAAGACCATAATAGCTCCTGCAATCAGACCGTATTTGATAAGTGGTAATGTGATTTTTCGAAATGTACTAAATGATGTGGCACCTAGAGTTCGTGAAGCCTCTTCATAACCTGGTTCTAAATTAGTAATTACTGCAACTAATATTCGAACCATATATGGTAGAGTAAATACTATGTGAACAATACAAATAAGTGCATAACCTGGTGTAAATATTCCATTTGGTAGTTTTATCAGTCCACTTGGTCCAAATGGTCCTAGAGTTCCCCAGAATAAAAATAAGGAGAATCCTAAGGCGCTAGAAGGTACAGTAAGAGGAATATCAACTATTGTATCTAAAATACTATTAAATTTACCCCAATTTCTTCTTACGATCATAAATGCTAAAGGAATACCTATTAAAATATTAAATAATGTAGCAATTCCTGCGATTGAAAGTGAATTTAACAAATTTATCCAAATACTAGCCCATTTATTATCAAGTTCGAAAAATACTTTATAAAATGCACCTTCCACCCCTGTAAAGTGGGTAAATAAATAAAAGATAATAAAAAGAGCGGGAATAAATATTATGAAAAAAAAGATTAGCATTACGATTACATCACGAGAAATTTTTAAAGATCTCTTAGATAGAAATTTTTCAAATCCATGCCAGACTTTCTGAATGGGAAGACCCACTCTTCGAGTAATTACTTTAACTAAAAATAACAAAAATAGTGAAATTGTCACTAATATCATTGATAAAAATGCAGCCCCATGGAATTGACCTAGATTTCTTAAAGAAACTATTTGTATTGGTGCAGTAGCATCAATACCGTAAACCATAAGGGTTGCTCCGGTCTCTCCTAAACTGCGGGCAAATGCTAGAATGGCACCTGCAATTAGCCCTTCTTTCATTAAAGGTCCAGTAATAGTCCTAAATACTGTGTATTTTTGAGCCCCTAAACTTCTTGCAGCATGCTCGTATGATTCATCTATACTTTGGATAATTACTTTCAAATTTCTGGTAATATATGGGTATGTAAATACAACATGAACAAGTATAATCATAATGATTCCTTCATCAACCAAACCTCCCCCTCTTGCAGAACCCGCTAGAATTTCTATGGGATTCGGAGTAATACCAAAAAGTGGTGCAATTCCATTTGGAGATCCCCAAAAAAGGAAAATAGAAAAACCCAAAGCTGCTGTAGGTACAGCTAATGGCAAATCTACTAATGTATCTAGTAGTTTTTTCCCTCGAAACTCTCTTCTTGCCAAAATTAATGCCATTGGAAGTCCAATTAATATATCAATAAGAACTACAATACCTCCAACTAAAAGAGATCTTAGTAATGCTATTAACATTTCAGTAAATCTTGCAGAACCCGAAATAAAATTATTAAAAATTGCAGCATCAATTGCTCCCCAGTTTAATAAAGCAAAAACGAAAATAAATAATATAGGAGTAATAAAAAAAATAAAAAATATACCTAAAAATATCCCATCTGCAATTTTACTTGCTTTTTTGGTAGATAATAATCTATCTAGTCTACTTTCCAAGTCTATTTTTTTTGTATGGACTGTTTGAGGTAATTTTTTTGAATCTAACAAATATTGTCACCCCTCTGCACGAACTATTGTCCATAATTCAGGAATTTCTTCTAATATTGCATATGAGTCAAAGATATCTGAGCCAATTTGAGAAGAATAAATTGGACATGGAATTTCTAGTTGAACACCTGCAAATTCTGTGAATACAGAGTTAAAGGTATCATTAAATACCGGATCATTAAGTATTGATTCGTCAATTGGTCGAAAACCTTTTTTAATAGCTTTTAAAACGATTTCGTGGCTTTTTATGAATTTTAAAAACTCTTCAGCCACAAGGAGTTCTAAAGGATTAACCCAATCTCCTTTTAATATACAAAAAGGATGATCAGCAAGAAGTACACCATCTTCAGGATATACGGCCATGGCACCTCCCCGTACAATAGCTAAATCTTTTTTATTCATATCAATAATTAAATTCTCATATACAATAAATACATCTAATGAACCATCTAAAGCTTTTTTAGCCAAAAAACCCGTACTAGCACCGTAATATGGAATTTTTGATTCAATAATTGCCATTTTTAAAAGCATTTCAGGATTTGCAAAATCTCTTAATAATTTAATATCACTTGTATTTAAACCTAAAAAAGCAGCTACTTGCATTATAACAGACATTGTACCACTGTTTGAAAGCTGTGGATCTGTATGGCTCCACCTAAGTATTGGGATGTTAAGAAGAGAATCAAAACCAGTAATATTCCATGTTTCATTTAAATTAAAAAATTTCCAAGTTCCTATTACAATGGGGGAATAAATTATTTTTTCAGTTAATTCCGGGTCTATTAGTGGCGTTCGTTCTAATAAAGCTAATTTGACATTAGTATAATCTAACCATATGCTCGATGCTGGGCTAATTATTGTAGGTTTAATTTCACCTGTAATAGTAGAAATTACCATAGAACGTGATCCCATTGGTTCAAAATCCATTGTTACAAATACTCCACGGGCTAGCATATAAAAGAAAAATTCATCTATAATACTATTAATCCAAGATTTTTTTTCAGAAGAATAAACCATCGAAAGAGTTACTGGAAAAAATCCGGTCTCTTTTGGCTGCCCTAATTCAATTCCTATATAGACACCAAATGAAAAATTTAATAGAAATAATAGTAAAAAAACCATCTTGGGCCGCTTTGGCTTTCTTTTAATTTTTATTATTTCCATATATTATACACATTTGATTATCTATTCTTTTTCCTCAAATCTAACAATTCCGAGAGCCGAAGATGCAATACCTGTAATATATCCAAACAATAAACCGAGACCTAAACCAAGAATCATTATTATCACGAAATAAATAATGATTTTATCTTTTTCTTTCAATGATTTTCTCCTCTTCTTCTTGTTTTTTTAACAC
>JABXJV010000504.1 GCA_013375355.1 Candidatus Helarchaeota archaeon | reverse complement strand
TGCTATAACACCAAGTTTGGCAAACCTTGGGATATCTTCCGGGATAAGCACCTGTGCATGTTCAATTCTATGTCTGCTGTCTCTTCTGCCATTTCTCCTAATCGCCTCTTCATAGGCGTTGAGAACAATATTATTTCCCTTACTTCCTATTGCATGGATTCCAATTTGAAAACTCTCTTTATCAACAAAAGAAACAAGGTCATTAAGTTCATCTTGAGCCATAGTTGGAAGACCAGTGGTAGTTGGATCATCTGCATAGGGCTTAAAAAATGCAGCAGTTCCAGAACCAAGTGTTCCATCTATAAACCCTTTCAATAACCCAAATTTTATCATATGATTATTATTTGAGAATTTTTTCTCCCATTTCTTATACATTTTAATTTTTTCAGGTTTCTTCGTTAAGTTTGCACAAGCATAAATTCTGACTGTCAACTCTCCTTTATCCAGCATTTGCTGAAAGGTTTCGAAATTTCCAGTTAAATTATGTATGGTGGTAACACCGAATTTTGCTGACTCCTGCAAAGCTAATTTAATGGCTTTCTTTTTATAATCATATTGCTCTTTTTCTGAAAGTTTTGGTCTTTTAATTAATCTTTTCGCAGTTTCTTTAAGTATCCCTGTAGGTTCACCTGTGACAGGGTCTTTAACGATTTTTCCAGCATACGGATCAGGTGTATCTTTTGTTATCCCGGAAATCTTTAGAACAAGGCTATTCACAAGAACACTATGCCCATCAATCCTGGAGAGAACCACAGGGTTCTTGGGAGCCACAGCATCTATAAGTTCCTTTGTAGGCCATTTCCCCCCGGGAAGGATTTCGTGGTCCCACCCCCCTCCATCAACCCATGCTCCCTCACCAACTTCATCTATCTTTTCTTTAACTCTCCTCTGTATCTCTTCCAATTCAGCAACACCATTAAGTCTGACCTCCATCAAAGACTTACCTCCCCCTTCAAAATGAACATGAGCATCGATAAATCCAGGAATTGTAAGTCTTCCTTCAAGGTCGATTATTTTTGTGAGCTCTGTATCAATATATCTATCAATCTGCTTATCGGAGCCCACAGCGATTATTATATCACCTTTAATCGCGACCGCTTCCGCTTTTGGATTATTTCTGTCCATAGTTACTATATTGCCGTTCTTTAATACAAAGTCCGCAATTTCGGCTGGCATCTTACCTCCACAGTTTGTTATTTGAAAACAAAAAACAGCGAATATAAAAATATATTTAATTTTTTTCATATATATCCTATTTTAATTTTATATACAATTTAAATTTAAGACATTGTAAATATAATAAAATTTTTTTCAAAAAGTTGATAAAATAATCGCATTATTTCGTATTATTTGGGAATATTTTCTCATTTTGTGTCAAAAATTGTCATTTTTCCCAATTTTAATAAATTTTGGAACATTCATAATTCATTGTTTAAAAAGTATTTATAAAAAATATTAAATTTTTTTTCTCAAAAAAACTATATTTTTTTATAAAAAATATATATAACATTAAAATATATAATTGTTTATATTGTCTCAATTTGTCTCTTTTTGTGTCATTTTGTGTCATTGGAGTAATAAGTATATTGACTTTGCGAAGTTAAAAAATTATGTGCTGGTGAAAATTCTATACGCAAAGCCATATTTTACAGCATATTGAAATACAAACGAACTTCTCAATTGTTATTGATAATAATATTATATTATAAATATAACAAAATATATCCGTAATAACAAGAACATTTTTAATTTTAGCTATTTGCTGTTAGCTATTAGCTTTTAGCTGGGATAAAAAGAGTATATATTAAAACAAGGATTGGAAATAAATATGGCGATCCGGCGGATGACCCCTACAATATATTTAAAATTTATATTATAATGGATTC
>JABXJV010000503.1 GCA_013375355.1 Candidatus Helarchaeota archaeon | reverse complement strand
TGCAATATTAGCAATCAATTCAATGATTTGAGAAGATATAGAACCCTGTTTAAAAGCTTCTTCAGTCCTAAAGTTTAATATTTCAATTAAATCTTCTTTTGAGTACCCATCTAATTTAATATGGTCATTAATCCTTCCAGAAAGATTAACATTTAGCATTTGTTTAAAGAAATAATCCCTTGAAATCAAAATATAGTAAATATTTGGATCTGATAATTGTAGAAAGAAAAGAACCTCATCTTTTAATACGTGAACTTCATCTAGAATTAGCACAAGTTTCTTATTATCTCGTTTTAACCGATTATGTAAGTCTAATAATAAGGTTTCGGGTTCAAAACCACGACAAGTCGCTTTGTAAAGCTTGGATAACAGATGATACAGGAGTGCACTTCTCGTACGATATGTGTAGCAGTTACAATATTGATATTCTATCTTTTTCTCCAAAGATTTAGAGTAATTTGTAAGTTTTTCACAAAAATATTTTGCAACTACTGTTTTTCCTACTCCTGATTTTCCGCTTAATGCGATATTAACTGGAAAATTTGATTTATCTTTAAGAATTGGTCTAAAATCACGACTTATTCTTTCTAATTCTTTCTCTCTACGTGGCAATCGATTTGGGATGTATTCTCTGAAAAGTTTTGTCTCATCTTTAAAAACAGATGTACCAAAAAGAGCTTTTTTAACGATTTGTTCAAAAATATCTGATGTCATTTAGTTTCAGCGTAAAAAAAGGAGTTATTTATGGGTCTTTAATGCCATGCTCGTATATCATAAATACCGCTTCTCTCTCCGGTAAGCATGGGGAATCGACCATTCTTGCAATTCGCTTTTCGCCTTTGGACTTTCGTAGGTAAATTCGATAGGTCGAGGCATGTGCTAAAACATGACCTCCAACTGGCTGGGTCGGATCTCCGAAGAAAACTCCTGGTGAAGCCATGACTTGATTTGTTGCAAATACCGCAAGATTATAGGCCTCACCGATCTGAAGGAGCTTATGAATGAATTTATTGAGTTTTTGTTGCCTATCAGCAAGTGTTCCTCTTCCAATATATTCAGAGCGAAAATGGCTAATTATAGAATCGACGACTACTAGCTTGATATTATTCTCTTTAATTATAGCTGGTAATTTATCGACAATTAATTGTTGATGAGAGGAATTATAGGATCTTGCATAAATAACGTTATCCAACATAGTTTTTGGGTCTAATTCGGGATATTTTTCTGCTATTTCTAATAATCTTTCTGGTCTAAAGGTTCCTTCGGCATCAATATAAACCGCATTAGCTTCTAGTCCGCCTTTTTCTTTAGGTAATTGAACTGTCACACATAACTGATGAGCTATTTGTGTTTTCCCAGTCCTAAATTCCCCATAAACCTCAATCAATGATTTTGTTTCAACTCCTCCACCAATCATAGTATCGAACTGTTCAGATCCAGTTGTAAATCGATCCATAGCTTTCCTATTATCTAGAACTTCCGCAGCCGTTGTAAACCCTATTTTCAGTTTATCTCTTGCTGCTTGGATTATTTTCCCCATAGTTGATTCGCCGATTGAGGTCAAAGAACTCACTTCATTTGGCGACGCCACTGCAAGGGCTTCAACTGAACCATAACCTGATTCTTTTAACTTATCCGCAATAGCAGGTCCCACTCCACTAAGATCCTCTATATTAAATTCTTTTACCAAACTAACTTCTACTTTTTCCCTTGCTTTGGAATTTTTTTTGGAAGATTTTTTAGTTTTTGTTGTTTTATTATTTGTTTCAGTAGTTTCCTCTACTTCAGAATCTAAAGTGTCAATTTCTTCAATTTCTTCTGATATTTCAGGCTCTTCTTTTTTAGTTTTAGAATTTTTTTTTGTCTTTGTTGTTGCCATTATAATTACACACCTTATTACTATGACATTAATTACTATATTATAAAGGGAAATAGAGGGAGACCGAGAAGTATGAAAAATAAAAAAAGTAATATATTCTCTGCTTCTAAATTAAAATTTTATAACTTAATTATTCAATTTTTATTTTAGATCCATTTTTAGTTAATTTAAATTCGCCAAAATCTGACAATTCTTTTAGATTTAATGAGTTAATAACTGGACCATCAATACATACTCTGAATTTTCCATTCAACGCGCATTTTCCGCAAAGGCCTATTCCACAACCGATATATCTTTCAAGAGAAAACTGAGCGTTAATATTATGCTCAATAGCAAAGGCAAGAACCTTAACCATCATGGGTTCTGGCCCACAACAATAAATTTGATCGATTTTATTCTCCTCGAAAATATAATCTAATTGATCTGTACACCTACCCTGCTCACCCATACAGCCATCTTCGGTTGTGATATGAAGATTATTGCTTTTTTTTTCAAAAATTTCAAGAAAAAATATATCAGGTTCGGATTTAAAGCCCAATAAACTAATTATATTTAATTTTTTCTTAATTAATTCATTAAGCAAATATCTTAAAGGCGCTAATCCAAATCCCCCTCCAATAAGTAAAATATTTTTCCCTTGAATATTAAAACCTTTGCCTAAAGGACCCATTAATCCTATTTTATCGCCCTTTTTTAATTTCTCATGCATATAAGTTGTAGTTTTTCCGATTTTTTTAACTGTAAATGATATCAAATTATTTTCAAAATCAGAAATACTGAAGGGTTTCATATCAAGATTTGGAATCCAAATATTACAGAATTTACCAGGAGCAACATTTTCAAATTTATGACCTTTTATATAGCTTTGTAATGTAAAGGTTTTGACATATGGCGAATTTTTTTCAATTTCCTTAATTATAACTGGTTTTGGGATTTTAATTTTCGATAAATTCATAAATGAAGCCTTTTATATTTATTTATAGCGTTTTTCAATAATTTTTATAACTTTACCTCTAAATTCTGAAATCTTTTTATAGCCTTGTTTATGCATTATCTTTTTTAATTCATAGGTGATACTAGAAAAGCATTCTGCTGGATTTTTATATTATGCCATTGCCGAACCAATTTGCACACATTGTACGCCTAATAGTAGGAATCTCATTACATCTTCTGCATTTCTAATTCCGCCCACACCTATAACGGGGATATTAGCTTTGTTAATTTTTCGTAAATATAGAATAATATCAGCTAATTTTTTTTGAGCAATACACCTAATCGAAGGTCCAGATTGGCCCCCAAAATAATTAGCAAGGACAGGCATTTCTAAATAGGGATCAACTTCAAGAGCTTGAACTGTATTTATAGCAGTAATTCCATCGATTCCATTAGATACGGCTATTTTTACAAATTCAGTAATGTCTGTGACATTAGGAGATAATTTAATAATAAATTTCGAATCTTTCTTCTTAATTTTCTTCAATTCCTTTAAGATAATCTCTGTTTTATCTGGCATTTGACCGATTATTAATTTACGGGATTTTGGATCAGAATGAGGACAAGAGATATTTAATTCAAATATTTTCACATTAATATCTTGAAGATTACCAACAATGGTATTAAATTCTTCTTCATTTCCTCCCCAAACACTGATTATTAATGGAGTTTTACTAAAGTCAATATTATATTCTTGAATTTTTTCAATAAATTTCTTATAGCCGGGATTTGGAAGTCCGACTGCATTTAGAAATACATTTTCCATGGGTTCTATAACAATAGGATTTACATAACCTTCTTTTGGTTTAAAGCCAATCGATTTGGAAACTACAGCACCAGCACCGTCTTTAAGAATTTGCATTAATGATTCAAGAGAAACACCTAAAATCCCAGAAGCTAATATCAGTGGATTCTTTAATTTCAAATCAAATAAGTCTATTGAAGTATCTATCGACTTAAATTCTTGAATATCATCTTTTTTTTGAGATTGAATTTTAATCATCTAATTGTTTTTTAATATTTTGATGAACTGTTAAATATTAATTTTATCAGTGTTTATTATAAAAAAAATATATTACCTAAAATGCAAGTTAAAAAGAGGAGACTTATGATAGAAGGTTGGGAAATTTCTTCTGATAGAGTTTCAGTATTTGCCAAATTGATGTCTGATTACCCAATAGAAGAACCGATCATTACCTCAAAATGCAAAATCGATAATAATTATGGATTTTTAATAGTCAGTGACAATGGATTTGCTTGGAGAAAACATGGTGCGTTTGGGACTAGCTTTTATGATGTTGGAAAAAGTTATTGGATAAGATGGCACGATGTAACTAATATAATTGAAAAAAAGAAGGGTCAAATAATAATAGAAATATTAAAACGGGAAGTTGGAAATTTTATAGTTGATAAAGAGGGTAATCTGGAGATAAAAAAATGGAAATTAACTGTAAACCAAAATAAGAATGAGGAAAAATCCCACTGGAAACATAGAGAAGAAAAATTCTACAATATAATGTTAGAAATATATAATAAAAACAAAGTGGAAAAAACCCCCCTTATTAGTGATTCTGTAATGTAAATTTTTGTAATTATCTTATGTAAACAAATCATTATAATAAAAAAAAAATTTGTTATTTTAATACAGTGAATTTTTTCTCATTTCTTATTAATAAGGCTAATCTTCCATCAGTAATGGCAATATATTGCTCATTATTATCAGTTGACCATAGAAGAAACGTTTTTTCGTTATTATCTAGTAGAATTCTAGCTTTATTGGAGATTTTTTCATCTAAAGCTCCAAAATATTCACAAATTAGATACCATTGACCATCAACTTTTACCCTCCATAGCTGATCTATTGAAAACACCTCATATTTTATCCCTAGATCTTCCAATATCTTAATGACCACAGGATGAATACAAAAAATGACATTCCTACTGGAAACAAAAATTTTATCTCCATCATGTTCTGCAATTTCAAAACCTCCAAACAGCTCTCCAAACTTCCGCCCATAAATCTCCATTATGAAATCAATATTGAAAATATCAAGGTTTAGATTTAAACTAGAAAAATCAATATAATTTGAATCATAAAATCTCTGATTATATAATAGGTAAAATTCATTCCTCGCCCTTTTAGCCTCGCTTTGAACCTTGTTCCAAATTCCCATATCAATTGCATTGGAATCGATCATATTTTTGGAAGAAAGAAGGAGTTCCTTCCCATCTTTTATTAAAATTTTTGCATGTATATTGTCGGTAAATGTAATTTGGATCCCATTCATATCCAGCTTTTGAATTGAAATTAAATGATTAATATTATCTTGATCAAACTTAAACTTACGGACAATTATTTTAACCAGAACTCCCCTATTCCGAGCTATGGTTAATGAATCCAGAATAATATCTTTGTAAATCCATGGAGATATTAAAAGAAGTTCTTCTGCAGCTGAATTAATCATTTCCAGCATCTTAGGTAGAATTTCGGGATCAGAAAGGAACTGAGAACTTTGGAAATCGTATGATTCAGATAGGGGATATAGAACCAGTTTTATTTTTCTTTGGTTAACAAATGGATTTGATAAAACTATCGAGACCGCCTCATAATATTTTTAGTATTTAAACTTAAAAAATATTCCCCAAATGAGTATTCTGATTAAACTGATTATCAATAGAGAGAGAACACTGAAAGTATTAATGAAAAATATAATACTAAAAAATATATGGACACCCCTACTTGTCCTAAAGATTTAACACTAAAACAATAATATAGAATTTCTTCCATTTTTAATTAGAGGTTTTAGTTGAAAAAAATTTAAAAATTATCTATACTTTGTCGAATCGGTCTAAGGAAAATGGTGCTTTTTGATTTTCATATACATAGTGAATGGTCAGACGGGGACAATAGCCTAGAGGAGATTATGAAGGCTGCTAAGGATAAGGGATTAGAAATTATTGGAATTAATGACCATTTATCTAGTATAAAAGCAACCATACCACTGGAGTCGGAAGCATTACAAGATTATTTGTTAGATATTCGAGAGATTAGTCAAAAATTAGGAATAAAAACTTTAGCAGGGTTAGAAATTGATATTTTTCCGCCAGACCAATTAGATATTGTAGTATTAAATAAATTTGATTATCTAATTTTTGAAAATATAATGGGATTACCAAAAATTAAAGCTATTTGTGAATTTTCTAAAAAAATTAAAGGCCCTCTTGTGGGTTTAGCTCATACAGAGTTGAGATATCCGGATCCAATCTTTCGTAAGATCATAAAACTTTTAGAAGATAATAAAATATTTATCGAATTAAATGCAAACTACACACAGAATTATGAGGCATCACAGGATTTATTTAAACTAATCGCAGAGTCAAAAATTGGACTATCAATTGGTTCGGATTCACATTCAATAAAGACCCTCGGATTATTTAATTATGCCATTGAATTTTTAGATAATTTTGATATAAACTTAGAAGAACGACTAGTGCTTTTAAAAAATTTTAAATCAGGTCTTTAAAAGTGCCTAAGAAAAAAAAGAAACGAATGAGTCTTGAAAATCTGAAAGATTTGGAAACTAGACCAGAAAAGATTCCAAAAGAGCGAGAGATTCCGCTAAAACCCTCAAAACCAAAATCTAAGATTCAAGAAAAAGCTCCTTCCGATGAACCAGTGAATGAAGAATTAGAGAGTTTATTTGAACAATTAAACAAATGGAAAATTGCTCGTCGAGTTAATAATGATATGCAAAAGCAATATAGAGACACAGTTCGCGAATGTAAAGATATAAGAGAAGATTTGAAAACAGAAATAGCGGATATTAGATCGGTCGCAAATATTTCCAAAAATAAGCGTGATAAGATAAATGAAAAAGTAAATGAATTTAAGAAGCAAAGAAGCGAAGCAAATGAAAGAATCAAAGAATATAAAAGTAAAAGAGATGAAAAATGGAACGAAGTTAAACAAATTAGAGAACAATTTAGAAATATGATAAATCAGAAAAAGGACTTACATGAAAAATTATTCAAAGCAAAAGAATTATCTCAAATCATTGAATCATTAGATTGGGAATTACAGACTGTTTCGATGGATTGGGAAAAAGAGTGCGAATTAATGGACCAAATTGAAGCCATGTTTCGCCAATTTGAGCAAATTAAAGAGGTTAGGAAATTTAAAGATGTCCAAAAAATATTAGATAATTATTCTGGACAACTTGATAAATTAAGGACTGACGCAAATCAGTATCACCAGCTAATGTTGGATTTCGTAGAAGAATCAAATTTTATACATAACCAAATTTTAGAGCTAGTAAAAGAGTCAGAACAATATCACACAGAAATGATTAACAATTTTGAAAAGAGTAACAAGCTTCAAATTCAGGAACAAGAGGCACATCAAAATATGATGGATGTAGTTCAAGAATTAAATCTGTTAAAAAAGGGCGAACAAGAAATTGATAGAGAACTTCAAATTATTAAAAGAAAACTTGGTAAGTTGCGTGAAAAAGAGGAAATATTGAAATCCAAAGAAACAAAGAAAATTCTTAAGGAGAAAGCAGAAATAATATTTAAAAAATATAAATCAGGTCAAAAATTAACGATAGATGAATTTCGAATATTAATGAGAACAGATAAATTAAAAGAATAAATAGTTTAGATGGATGAATTTCGAATTTTGATGGAAAATTTCGCTCGAATGATAATAGACGATATAAAAAATGGAAAAATTAAGAATAAAAAAGATTTAGAAAGACGAAAGAAACATATATGTCATAAATATAATCTTTCTAAAGTTTTTAGTAATGCAGATATTTTAACTTATGCAAGTGATGAAGAAAGGGAGGAAGTAATACATTTATTATTGAAACGTCCAATTCGAACAATTAGTGGGGTTGCTGTTTGTGCAATTATGACAAGACCGCAACCATGTCCACACGGAAAATGTTTATATTGTCCAGGAGGGCCAGAATTTGGCAGCCCACAAAGTTATACTGGTCTAGAGCCCGCGGCTTTACGCTCTATTCAAAATGATTTTGATCCTTATAAGCAAGTTTCTGCACGTCTTCGACAATTAAGTGCTATTGGTCACCCAATTGATAAAATTGATTTGATTATTATGGGGGGAACATTTCCAAGTTTCCCGGAAACTTATCAAAATTGGTTTATAAAAAGATCTTTAGATGCAATTAATCAAGTTGATTCAAAAAATTTGCAAGATGCACTAGAAATTAATGAAACTGCAAAACGCCGATTAATTGGTATGACAATCGAAACACGTCCCGACTATTGTTCTCAGACTCAAATAGATGCATTATTAGGATTTGGTGCTACTCGTGTTGAAATTGGAGTACAAAATTTAGATGACCAAATTTATAAAAAAGTTAAAAGAGGTCATACAGTAAAAGATGTTGAGAAGGCGTTTCAACTATTGAGAGATAGTTCTTTAAAAGTTACTGCTCATATGATGCCTTTTTTACCAGGTTCTTCCTTTGAAAAAGATTTAACAGCATTTAAAACCTTGTTTTTTGATGATCGATTCAAACCAGATGAGATAAAAATTTATCCTACACAAGTTATTGAGGGGACGGAATTATTTGATTTATGGAAAAAAGGAGATTATATTGCTACTAATGATGAAAAAGTTATTGAACTCCTTGTTGAGATTAAGAAAATCATTCCACCATATGTAAGAATAAAGAGAATAATTAGAGATATCCCTGCTTATAAAATTAAGGCAGGTACTAAAAAAAGTAATCTCCGGGAATTAGTCAAAAAAGAAATGAATAAAATCGGTCTTAAGTGTAATTGTATACGTTGTAGAGAAGTCGGACACGTAGAGTATAAAATGGGAATAAAGCCAGATATTAAGAGTATCAAATTAAAGAAATTAGAATATAATGCATCAAATGGTAAGGAATTTTTTCTCTCATTTGAGGATATAAAACAAAATATTATCATTGGATTCCTAAGGATGAGGATTCCGTCAGAACAGAGTAAACGTAAAGAAATTAATGAAATTCCAACTGCTCTTGTAAGAGAACTTCATGTCTATGGACCAATGTTGAGAATTAGTGAAAAATCGCAAGAAGGGTGGCAACATCGAGGGTATGGGCAAAAATTATTACAAACCGCTGAAAATATAGCAAAAAACGAGTTTGATCGTAGTAAATTATTAGTTATAAGTGGAGCTGGGGCAAGAGAATATTATTATAAATTCGGGTTTAAAAAAGATGGCCCCTACGTTTCAAAATTATTAAATTAATCGAATTCTATAGTCCCTGTTTTTAAATATCCTTGTTTTTGTAACCATCGGGCTTGTGTTTTCGTATATCTTGTGATAATTTCTGCTCTCTCATCGGACTGCATATCAATCCAAGGCTCTACAAGAACAACATCATCGATTCTTATCCACATTCGTTTCCGTATTTTTCCTCTGATCCTACAATTTCTAACTTTATCATCTTCACATTGAACACGTAACCAGCCTCCTCCTAATATTTGGATTACTCTCCCTAGTACTTGACCCTCCACAGGGGTTTGAATTCGTCTAAAATAAGTTGTTTGGTTTGTTTTACTTTTTGGTTTTTTCTTCTTTTTAGATCTTTTTTTCTTTTTGGGTGACAAATGAACTTCTCGTTAGAATTATTTTATATAAGATTTATAATATTAGAAAAATTCATACTTAAAAATATGCGGGTAAATTAGGAATTTTGAGTGGTAAAATTAAAAAATTTTTTAATCGCTTAGTTCAAAATCTTTTAGAAGGGATGATATTTAGCTATAAAATGTTAATTTATGTTAAAAAACGATATTTGTCAACCAATTCTTCCATCAAAATGGATATTAATTTCGAAAGTATTATCGGTTTTTAAATTTGTTTCAACCTTTGAAGTGAATAACCGATATCTAATATTCATTATATTGGATAGAAATTTTGTTAAAGATTTTGTACAACTTGAAAGTAAAGTTTTAGCTATTTCGTTTTCATCGGCAATGTGGTCAATTCTATATTTTTCCTTTAAATGTCTTAGAATCTCTAATTCTTCTTTATCAAAAATATAGTATAAATTAATGTCAGCATCCACATTGCTTGATCCTTTTTTAACTTCAACTTTCAATTTTGAATCAAATGAAAATAATTCAGTTAAAAATTCTGTAATAATATAAGACCCAGCGAATTCCAAAAAAGGTGAAATTAAATATGACCCTTTAATACTAACCCATCTCTCCCATATTGGTTGAAAACGTGCTAAGTATGATTTAACAGCTTTTTGGTTATAATTTGCCTCATTAATTATTGCCTTTTCTAATTTTCCTCCGGAAATTTCTAGGTTACTCTCACCTATAATTCTTTCAACCATCTGAGAAAAATTTTGATGCAATAAAATCACATTTCAATTTCTACAATGGATAATAATAACTAGAATAAAATTATTATCATTTATCTTTTCTTTTCAATAATTATTCAATTGATTTTATTTGCGAATATAATTTTCAGTTTGTTAATTGCAAGCTAAAAATTAATATCTAACAGAGAATGTGTGAAAAAAATGACTCAAATTGGGGTTATAGGTTCTGGAATTTTAGAAGACGAATCAATATATAAAATTGCTTACGAAGTTGGGAGAGAAATAGCATTGAATAATTTTATTTTAATTTGTGGTGGGAAGGGTGGTGTCATGGAAGCCGTTTGTAAGGGTGTTAAGGATGCCAATGGCATTAGTGTAGGAATTTTACCAAGTATTGATAAAAATGAAGCTAACGATTTCGTAACTATAAAAATCCCAACAAATTTAGGAGAGGACAGGAATTATATTGTTGTTCAATCTTCAGAAATTGTAATTTGTATTGCAGGTCAAGTAGGAACAAAAATTGAAGCAGATTATACATTAAAACTTAAAAAACCTTTAATCACAATCCCAAGAACGGGAGGAATTTCTTTAGAAATCACTAAAAAACGTCCTAAATCTGTATATCCAGTAAATAATCCAAAGGAAGCTATTCAAAAAGTTCTAAAATTAATATAGATTTAATTTAAATTAATTCTGAAACAAAAAAATTTCAAAAAAACTCAAATTTTAATCTTTCAAACTGCCAAAATATATATCTTTTTAAGATAAAATTTTTAAAATTATTAATAATGTAGGATTTAAAAAATATATTAAATAAAAATAATAGAGGTGGTATTTTTGGGTAAGAAAAAAACATTATTTAAAGGAATAATGAAAGGAACTGCAACATCATACCTAATGAATGGCTTCGTATTTAAATTAGATGAAAGAATAGAAGGCTTACCGGAGGAATTTGTTGTATATAATTCAAAAATGGGATCTATGAGTCCTGGAGCAGGTTTTGGGATGATGAAATCATTAAAGAAAATTATGTCCACTATTATAAGACCTGGAGATACTGTAATCGTAGAAGGAGAACTCATTGTAGAATATGAGGGAAAGGAACAGCTAGAATTTATTAGAATGGGTGCTGATCATATTTATAATGAAACTTTAAAATGCGGATTCTAAATTAGATAAAAATTCTTGGATTTTTATATTCCAAGCTACCTTTTTTTTAATTTTATTAAAAACGAAAATTTTCGCGTCCGCAATATTCACACGTCGATTCTTTCAAAGGAGCTTTACAATATTGACAGGTATAATTAATTCTTTTAAGTTCCTTTTTCATTTTTCTTCTTGTAGATCTAGAACTATCAAATCCGATTGTACGGTAGCCCTTATAAGAAGATCGTCTTGAAAAAACACCGCTAAAATATAATTTAAGTATTACAATAGTTATAAAAACACCTCCCATAATTGCCGCAAATGTTATAAACATTGTAAAACCCTGCTGAACATTTTGATTAAACAAGTAATCCATTATTATTACGGTCCTCAAGAATTCATCATGCATTTCATCTGGATCCGTCCAAATAGGTAACAAAGTATTCACACCCCATTAATAAAAATCCTTAAAATATTCTAGATAAAAACACATATAAAAATAATTCTAGTTATTTTCTAAAAGTAATTTATTTATTGGCTTGATAAGAAAATAAAAATAAAAAAGAAACTATTTTCCTACAAATTTAGAATCTCTTTTTTCTTTCAAGGCCTTTAATGATTCGCTAAAATCTCTAGATGCTGCTGTTTTTCGTAACCCTTTATTTTCCATATCTAAAGCATCGGATATAAATTGTGTAAGGGGTTTATGAAGCGCTCTTTTCATCATTTTTAAAGCAAGACTTGGACCTTTTGGTGGTACTAATCTAAGTGCTTGTTCTCTTGCATAAGGAATGAGCTCGTCAGGTTTACAAACTTTATTTATAAGTCCCATTTCATACATCTGTTGAGCAGAGATTTTATCTCCAAAAAACATAAGTTCCTTTGTTTTTGGATAGCCTATCAGACGAGGAAGGATGAAACTGGATGCAAACTCAGGTATTATTGCCCTTTTAACAAACATAAAACTTGCATAAGCAGTTTCGGACATATATATCAGATCACCACAAGTTAGGGGCATTGTTATACCTGCCCCAATTGCTAACCCATTAATAGCTGCAATTATGGGCTTTTCGAATTCCCACATTTTTAAACATAATTTCTTTTGTGCGATGTCATTCAGATCTATTTCCTTTTTGATTTCGGGAGGGATCTGCTCCAAAATCTTCATATTGAAATAGCCACCAGATGAAAACGCATCTCCTGCTCCAGTCATTATTACTACACGTGCCGTTTTATCTTTTTTCGCTTGATCAAATGCTTGCCAAAGTTCCCAAAATGTCAATTGGGACAGTGCATTTTTTCTTTCTGGCTTATTTAATGTAATAGTTACAATTCCGTTTTCTTCTTGGTCATAAACTATATCTTCAAATTCCAAATTAATAACCCTATTAAATCATTCTTTTTAAAATAGTCAAATTAAAGTTCACAAATCATCTTTTAAATTTTTCAAGAAGAGATAAAGTTTATGTTAAAAAAAAGTTTTAATTTTTTCGAGTTCTACACCTGATTTTGATATTCTTAAACTCCCAAATTGAATTTGTTTTATATCTTCTTTTACTGGGTTGAACTACCCCTCCCTAAAGGGAGGGGATTCATAGTCCCTAGTGTTCAATGAGAATGCTAGACACTATCGGATGGTTCTCCACCCGCAAGTTCATATTATTATCTTGAATATATCTATTAAGAATTTGGATACTTCCCACAACATCTCTATACTGTTTATAACCACATTTTTTACATTTGAAGTTACGGTTTTTCGGTCTTACTTTCTTTCCGCAAAC
>JABXJV010000502.1 GCA_013375355.1 Candidatus Helarchaeota archaeon | reverse complement strand
GGCACTTTGGAGATAAAATTTGGGGACACAATACTTATTTGTTTTTATTTTTAAGTTTTATTCCCCGTTTTTTTGGTGAGAGTATGCGGTAAATATTCTTGCCAATCATAGCATACGAAAATGTATATTTTTTTAACTATATTGTCAAGAAATAAGTATTGTGTACCTGAATTTCAATCAATTTTATCAAGAAGAGACAGTATTCTTATTTTTAGGATTAAAATATCCTTCTGTATAATATCCCAAACAATATTTAAATCAACACCAAAATAATCATGGATTAAAATATGTCTCAGACCTATGATTTCTCCCCACTCAATATCTTCAGAGGTAGATTTTAAGTCATCAGAAATATTATTTGCAGATTCACCTATTATTTCAAGTTGGCGGATACAAGCCGATTGAAGCATTGTATCGTCAATGAAATTATCGAGAGATTTTAGTTTAGTATATTTTTCAATTTCTGATATGGCATCAAGAATATGATGAAGTCTTGCTTTATCACCGATATTATTTCTCATAAATCAATTCTTTTTCATTATCAATATAAGGGCGAATATATTTGGAAATTGCCTTTTCTGAAAGTAGATCGACTTTCGTTTGAAGTATTTCTTGTAAATCGAGCTGCATTTTAACAAATTTTAAACCGATATGTTGTGAATAGTCTAATTCGACAATAATGTCTAAATCACTATCTTCGTCTGCAGAATTTCGGGAGTAGGAACCAAAGAGATAAGCTTTTTTTACTGGTTTATCTTTAAAGTAATTTTTTATCTTTTGTAATTTAATTTGATTCAGTCTCATCGTATTCACTCTCTTTATTATGATGGTATTTTATTAAAACAATCTAAAAAAGTCAAGTATGTTTGTTAATACTGTAATAAAACTTATATGCTGCTAACGTCAGAGCTCAGCTAACGTTGCGGGTGTGGGGCACGAGGAACGAGCGTCTCTACAATCCACTTGTTATGCATATTCTCTTGTTTCCTAGAACACCCACTTTTATAAACAAATAGTCAAATCCTTGCTTCTCAG
>JABXJV010000501.1 GCA_013375355.1 Candidatus Helarchaeota archaeon | reverse complement strand
TTTTATTGCTTGTTCGATTGTTTTATATTCCACAGTTTTCCGTGGAGGAAACAGTTTTCTTTCAATCTTTCTCTTTTTGACTCGGAACAAATCTGGTCTCATTGGAGGCTTATAATCAATATCAGTAAAATACTTTTCATAAACGGGTATCAGATTTTCACCATTTGAGCGTAATATTTTCTTTTTAAGTATTATTCCAGTTTCATTGTCAATCCAGTATTTAAAATTTAATCTACCCTTTAATTTCGGTTTCATAACAATGAGCTTGGTTTCCCTTTCTGCGATGATCCCGCCGTCAACAACATCAATATCAAAGTTCTCTCTAATCCTTTCCAAAAACGGGAATCGATGCTTAGAATATCTTCTCTTCCTGGATAAAATACTTTTTCCATCAACTATCGTTTCAAAGTTATCTCCATTAAGTATCCTTATTATTGACCTTCTTTCGGCAGGAAAAATAATTTCATCCCTAATGCGGTCAGGAGAATCAAACCAAATCCTTTTCTTAAGGATTCTCGGCTGTCTATCAAGAAACTGCTTTGTCATCAAATCGCCCATAAACCTGTGGCGGAATCGTGCCGAAGTCATTTTTTTTATGACCCGGTCTATTTCATCTCCAGTCAGTTCCTGTCCAAATAACTTTATCTCTAATCCTATTATGAAAATACTTAATAATAAAATTATTAAAAGTTTAATCCTATTCATCTTTTACATCTGTTTTTATATAGTTATCCAAATTATTAAAAAATCTGAAATCCTCTTCATCAAAAGGAAAACTTTCTATAAATATATTTTCAGAAACTACATTATCAAATTCTTCGAGGAAAAACTCTAAGGAATTGCTATGAATATAAATACTTTCTTCTTTGGAAAACCATTTTTGATATGTAATAATTCCGATTGTCAAAATCAACGCAGCTGCAACAGCATAAGCAGGTTTCCTCAAAAATGAAGGGAGTTCAATTTTCTTTACTATTTTCCCTTTTTCTTTCTCAGGCAAGGCACTCAGTCTATCTTCAATCTCTCTAAGATACCTCTCCCAAAAATGTTTATCGCTCTCTGGAGTACTTGCTTTAGAGATAACATCAGTTAAGATTAAAAATTGTCTGAACTCCTCTCTGCATGATTTACAACTCTCAATATGTGCTGAAATTTTCTCCTTTTTTTCACCGCTTATACTTCCTTTCAAAAATTCAGCAAAATATTTTCTAACTTCTTTGCATTTCATTTTTATCTTTTCTGAAATTTATTATATCAAATAGTTTTTTAAATATTTTTTTAATCTTTTTCTTGCATAAAACAATCTCGACCTCACAGTTCCCACTGATATCTTAAGTATCTCAGAAACCTCCTGCTGTTTAAACCCTTCGATTTCGCATAATATAACAACTTTTCTCTGCTTTAACGGCAGCTTTGAAATCGCTTTATGAACCGCCCCTTTAAGTTCACTGTGATTAATCTCCTTATCAATTTCAGATTCAACCGTACTATTTGAATTAGTATATCCTTTTAATTCTTCAATGTTAAAGCCAGAGATAGATTTTTTCTTTTTAAAATTTATGCAATGATTTATTAATATCCGATAAAACCAGGAAAAAAATTTACGTCCTTTTTTAAAACTCGAAATAGACTGATAAATCTTTATAAAGACATCCTGCGACAAATCTTTTGCATCTTCGCTGTTTCTGACAAATTGATACGCAATTGAATACGCCTTTTTCATATACCTCTTCACCAGTTCTGTATAAGCCTCTTTAGAGCCTGCCTTCACCTTTTCAGCAAGAACCTCATCAGTTATTTCTTTCAATAAAGTATTCGATTTTAAAATTTCCGATTCCACATTATTACAAAATACACAATTTTATTAATAATTCAACAGTTTTTATCCATAAGGAGATGTAAAATAACATTTGAAATCTACAGTAATTAAAACTTTCCAAATTCCCTTTGAAACTATTTTCTTTCGGGTATCGGTGGTTCACGAAATCCGTGAAAATCAAAAAACTCTCTGAACCTCTCCCTCATAAACTGAGAACGATTTTTCCAATCTCTTCTCATATGGTCAAATCCCCTGTCAAAATATCTCCCATGAGGAAAAAAATCCCTGCCAAACAAAAATGACCCTCTATGACGAAAAATCCTTGGAGCTCTCCGTTTTAACCACAACTTTCTTCTCACTCCAAATTTCCTTGCATTCTGAATTTTCTCCCATTGCTCATCGGTAAAAATCTTTCTTCTTTCAAGACTTATTCCTGTTTCTTTCTTAAACAGTTCTGACTTTATAGAATTAATCTGCTCAACTTTTCGATTCACATCCCTCTCATTCGGACTTTTCTCTTTCATTAATTCGGAAAGTTCCTCTCTGGCTTTCCTTAAATCTTTAACTACACCTTCTCTCTCTTTTCTCCAGTTATCATTCAGTTCCTTTAACTTATTCTTCTGCTCCTCAGTAAGATCAAGCCTCCTACTAATAATTCTTTCCAAAAATCGTTGTGGACCATACGCTTTTAAAACAGGATTTTTTTCAGGCAATAAAGGTTTCTCCATTTGTGCAAACGCTATTGAGGAAAAAAGAAAAATTAGCAACACCGATATTAAACTTAACCTTTTCATTTTTCACTCTCCTTAACATTATAATGATGATTTAATTGTCTCTACTTTAAAATACAAATTAACCAGTCTACCCGTTCAAAAATTTTATAAGAAAATTCTTTTTATTTTAAGTAAATTTGCTTAAATTTACTTCTGTAAATTTTTTACACATAATTTAATTATCCATTGAAATCATCAGACAATTAATAGAGGATTGACAAAATTATGAACACAACAGAAAGAGCAGAAAAAAAATCCGAAATGGAAATCCTATTAACAAGGGTCTTTTATATTTCTGTTTTCACATTTTTAACCGCAGCATCGGCATTTGTAAAAATTCCAATGTATCCAGTTCCAATTACACTCCAGACACTATTCGTCCTATTAGCCGCAAACATTCTTGGAAAAAAGGATGGAACAATAAGCCTGCTTTTATATTTAATGGTGGGTTTATCGGGAATTCCAATATTCGCAAATGGTGGAGGTCCAAGTTATATTTTTCAACCGTCATTCGGATATCTAATTGGTTTCATACCAGCGGTATATTTCACAGGTATAATGGTTGAAAAGATTAATTATAATAATTATAAAGAAACATTCATTCTGCTTCTCACATCAAATTTAATTGGACTTGCAATAATATACATTTTTGGTCTTTCATATTTATATGTATGCATAAATTTTCTCCTCAAAAATAGTATAACCATCCATCAGGTTATTTTCAGTGGATTTATCATATTTATTCCTGGAATGATAATAAAATTACTTACC
>JABXJV010000500.1 GCA_013375355.1 Candidatus Helarchaeota archaeon | reverse complement strand
GCTTTGTCTATTTGTGCTTGTTCCATTTCAACAATGTATTCTTTTGGTGTTGCATCATAAATTGGTTCAATATTCAATATCTTATACATGTTTTTTATAAAAGTACGAGCATTTGGAGAAAGAAATTTTTTCATCCAAAAATTTATTTGCGCATCTACAATCATACTTTTCACCAATTTATTCAAAAATCAAAAAAAATATGATTAATTTATTTTTGAATTATTAATTAATTTTTTTAATATGCAAATTAACTTTTCATTTGCGAAAATCAAATGAGATGTAAAAATTGTTAAAAGCTTGTGCAATTCAATTCGAACCTCGGTTAAATGATTTAGAAGGAAATCGGAAAAAGGTGGAAAATTTATTAAAAAAAGCAATTAAAGAAACAAATTCTAAATTATATGTTCTTCCAGAACTTGCTTTTTCAGGTTATAATTTTCGATCAAAAGACGAAGTTAAGGAAACAAGTGAACCTTTAAATAATTCAGAAAGCTGTGAAATGTTAAGAGAGATAGCCAATCAATTTAACATATTCGTTGTGACTGGAATAAATGAACGAGAAAAAGATAGATTTTTTAATTCGGCTGTAGCCATAAATAAAGATGGAATTACTATGATCTATCGTAAGCTCCAATTATATGCAAATGAAAAAGAATTTTTTGCCCCTGGAAATAGACCTTTACAAATTTTTAGTATTGATGATGTTAAAATCGGAATAATGATTTGCTTCGATTGGTTTTTCCCTGAGATACCCCGAACATTAGCTTTAAAAGGTGCACACGTAATATGTCACCCTATGAATGCAGTTATTCCAGACGGAGCATATATCGGAGATAATTTCCACTCAAAATGGAATAGGGTGTATATAATTTTATCCAATAGAATTGGTGTAGAAGATAATTTAACCTACATTGGAAAAAGTAGAATTTCCGACCCCACAGGAAAAGTAATAGCTCAAGCAACTGCCGATTCAGAAGAAATTATCAATGCTGAGCTAGATCCTAAATTAGCAGAAAATAAAAAATTAAACAATTATAATCACTTATTTAAAGATCGGCGACCCGATTTTTATTTTAAATAGTTGAGATTTTAAACATAAAACTTATTTATTTCAATGATTAATCAAAGATTATAAGTCACTGGTGATTTTATCTGAGCGAAATTGACAGTAAAGATAAGAAACAGAAGCAATCTATAAATGATTCTGTTATTGCAGAAGAAATACCTGCCAAAACCTTTGTAATTCTAACAATTAATATGATATTATTAATTTTTGGATCTTTTCTAGCAGTATTTAGCTCTTTTATCACGCAAGCATTTGCAGATGCTTATCAATTCATGAATATATTACGGGGTGTTTTTAACTTTTTTTCTAGCAATATGCTGTCATATTATACTACATTAGTCGAAGAAATAACTCTGGAATCGTTAATAAATTTTTATAACGAATTAGCTTTCAATTTATCTATGATAACTGTTTACAATTATTTATATACGCACTTTTTACTAGTTAGTAACCCATCTTTTTTAACTATAATTTTTAACCTCCCTCCGAATGCTGCTATACCTGATGTAATTCTAGGTTTTAGTTTAACATTTTATTGTTCTTTAAATTTGATTCAAACAATTTATAAAATATTCCCAGAAATTTACAAACGTTATTTTCTTCAGATTTTATTTGTAATTAATTCTATTTCTGGTGCAGTAATTATTATTGGGATAATATTTTTGAATATTGTTATAATAGCAATATCCACTCTAATTATAATATTATCTTTTACTTATGTTGCTTTGTGGCTACCAATTAAATAATTTTTAACCTATTTTTTAAGGAATTTATCTTTTCCTTTTAAAACTCATTCATAAAGTAGTTTCGTAAAAACCTCTGTTAATTTATCTACAGCTATCTTGACTGTCTTGGAAATCCCTTTTTCATAGAAAATATTTTCTGCTTGAATCCCAATTATTATTATTTCTAATTCTAATAGAGAGGCGTAAAGGAAATCTAAAAGTAAGTTTTTTGACATAGAATGAGAAGAAATCGAATAAAAATGCATTTCTTCTTTTAGGATAAATTCAATAGTCCCTGGAGGTTTTTTTAAATCTGCAGCGTCTAGTAAAATTAAATGAGTTGGGCTCCATTCATATATTTCACTAATGAATGCGTGAGGTGCAGTTTCCCCTTCAACTAAAAAAACATCCAATTTTGATTTAAGATTTTTCGATATTTCCTTTAAATTCCGAACAACCTGTAATCCTGCGATATCATCATAACGAAACTCGTTTCCTACACCTACTATTGCAATACGTGAATTTGAATTGAATTTTTTATTTAATTCATTTTGAATTCTCTCGCAATTTTCATCGATATATCTATTTTTCTCCATTTTGTAGTTCTCCAGATCTCAGTAACAATGGTTTTAATAATTTTATTTTATTTACTAATTGACAAATATTCTTTATAATTTAATGATTAATTGAGATTCTGGTGTTTTATTGAACTTTAGGGACCCGCAAACAGCTAAAAAAATTTCCGATTATATAAAAAAATTGGCTCCTAAGGACTACGAGATTAAATTTATGCATGTTTGTGGTACACACGAACAAACTGTTAGTCAGTATGGATTACGTTCTTTATTACCTGAAAATGTGGAAATTATTGCAGGACCGGGTTGTCCCGTTTGTGTAGTTACTTCTCAAGAAATTGATGAGACTATTTATCTAGCAAGAGAAGGTAAAATTCTTGCTACTTTTGGTGATATGAGTAGAGTACCAGGAACTGATTTATCACTTCACCAATGTCGCACTGAAGGAAATGATGTTAGAATAGTTTATAGCCCAGAAGATGCGACCGAAATTGCAAAGGAAAATTCTGATAAAGAGGTTGTTTTCTTCGCAATTGGATTTGAAACGACAGTCGCAATTGTTGCAGCTGAATTATTAAGAAATCCGCCGAATAATTTTTCAATTATTTGTTCTCACAAAACTATTCCTGCAGCAATGCATTTGTTAATAGGATCCGGTGAGCTTCAAATTGATGGATTCATATTACCTGGTCATGTTTCAACAATAATTGGTGCTACACCATTCGAAATTTTCCCTAGAGCTTTCAGAATGCCAGTTGTAATAGCAGGGTTTGAACCGGTTGATGTTCTTATGTCAATAGCTTTGTTATTAAAACAGATTCGAGATAAAACACCTAAGGTGGATAATGAGTATTCAAGAGTTGTTAATTATGAGGGAAACATAAAAGCTCAAAAGATGATTGATGAAGTTTTTGAAGTAGCGACTGTAAATTGGCGAGGAATTGGTCGAGTAGCTGAAGGTGGCTACATTTTGCGAAGTAAATTTGAAAAATATGATGCTAGAAAGAAATTCAAAGTAAAAATTGAGAAATCAAGAGATATTCATCCTGGATGTTCATGCCATCTAATAATGATAGGCAAATTAACTCCAGATAAGTGCAAATTGTTTGGAAACGAATGTACACCTAACAATCCTTACGGACCTTGCATGGTAAGTCATGAAGGTACGTGTAATATATGGTTAAAATTCGGCGGTAAATTAAGATTTACTTAATTCAAATCAACTTATCAATTCTTTGACCAAAATTTAATATATATTCGAATAAAAAAAAGAAATAGATTGAAATATTTTAATACATAGAAAGTTCACAAAATTTTATTAAACTACTAATTGTCGTTTATTAAGATTAAACAAAAAATTATTTTTAGATTAGGGAAATTCTCTAGTGTTATCCATGTTTAAAGCGAAAACCCAAGAAGAAACTGAATTAGTTAATGAAGTTACTAAAGAAGTATCACAAATATTCCTTGATACAATTAATATTCGGCAAATCTTAATCTTCCATAAAATCACGGGTACAACCCTTGTGTCTAAAAGTTTTGTAAAAGCTGAAACTGACCCAGATCTAATAAGTGGATTTATAACTGCAATTTCGGCATTTGAGAAAGAATTGGTTGGAATTGCAGGTGGGCTGGAAGAATTAAAATATAAATTCATCCGATTTTTATTAGATATTCGGGAATTATCTACAGCCTGCATTTTGGTTGCTGGGGATTATGCTCCTTCTTCTAAATTAAGAAAAAATGTTAGTGAATTTCATGAAAGATTTGAGTTAGAATTTCGATCAGATTTAGAAAAATTCGATGGTTATGTGAAACCTTACAGAAACATCGCTCATCTTTTAGAAGATCATTTTGAAATCTCCTTATTTGATTCTCATAGACTTCTTCCCAAAAAATATCATTCTAATTTGATTAAAATTATTCCTGTACCCAAGGAACAGATAAATGAAATCCGAAAATTGCCGAAAGATCAAGTAGAAATTACAATTGATAACATAATAAAAAGTGAATAAATAGAGAATATTAAGATGGATGAAAACAACATTAAGCCGGAAGAAAATAACGTAGTTGATATTTTAAATACTGCCTATGAGGCAATGAATCAAAAACAATTTAATAAAGCTCTTACTTTTTTTAATTTAGCCATTAAGAAATTAGAGGAGTTTTCAAAACAAAGTTCTTACTACGCAGAAAGATTGAATGAAGTTAATTTAATGGCAAAGAATTGCAAGAGTGAGATTCGAAATGAGTTACTTGAAAAAGTAAAGATACTAATTGAAAAAAACAAAATTCCTCTTATTCTTGAACATTATGAAATGATTATATTACTCACAAAAGAAATTGGTGATATTGAAAATTTAGAAGAATTTGAAAAAGTTTACAATAAATATAACCAAATATTTCAAGAAAAAGAAACCACTGAAATAAGAGTATTAATGGAACAGGCAAGTACTTTAAAAAATAAGGGAAAATTCGAAAAATCATTAGAAATTTATAGAGAAACTTTAACAAAAGCAAAAATGATTAACAATAAAGATCTAGTTGAATCGTTAGAGAACCAATTAAGTTTAATCCCTCTTATAAAACAAAAGGAAAGAAGAAAACAGACATTAGATCAAGCCCAAAAAGCACTTGAAGATGGAAGATATCTTCTTGCTATTAGTCATTATAAATTAGCTTCTAAATATAGCGCTGATTTGGGGGAACCTGATAAAGAAAAGGATTTCCTAGCTGAAGCAAAAAAAGTAGGAAAACTTAAGGGCAAATTAGAAAAACAAAGAAAAAAGGAAGATTACAAAATAGAAGAAATTTTGGTAAAGGCAGATGTATGTATAGATGAAGGGAATTATCTTGAAGCAATTAAATTATATCAAGAAGTAAGAGCTCTCAGAGATTCAATTGGAGAATTTGATGAGCAATTAAATTCTATTATTAATACGATAGAGTTAAATTTTATAGAAAATTTTCTTGTAAAAAAAATTCCGGAACAAATCAAAGATATCTTAAAATTAGTGAAAGAATTGACTAATGAAAATGAAAATTTTTCTCTTATTACTCTATTTAATCGAGCTTCGAAGACATTATTAATTCCGAAGGACGAAATAGCGTTAATAATATATATTTTACACAAATTACTAGTCTTTATATAATAATATTTTGAAATTAAAAAAGAATCGAATGACTTTTAAGCAAGTTTGGATTTTTGAATGAAATGCACAATTCATGTTAGCGGAATTGTTCAAGGTGTGGGGTTTAGACCTTTTATTTACCGTCAAGCTACATCATTAAACCTTTTAGGCTACGTATTAAATCTGGGAAATAAGGGAGTGAAGATTGAAATTGAAGGGACTAAAGAAAAAATAGAACGATTTATAAAAGAAATAAAAGAAAATCACCCTCCTATAAGTAGAATCGACGATATTGAAGTTCAATGGATAGAAGAGGAATCGGGCTATAAAGAATTCAAAATATTAAAAAGTTTAAAATCATCTGGAGATTCGATTGTTTTACCACCAGATATTTCAATATGTGATGATTGTTTAAATGACTTTAAAAATGAAAAATATTCTCGTTATTATCGATATCCTTTCATTGCATGTTCTGTTTGTGGTCCAAGATATACCACAGTAACCGATTTACCATATGATCGCCCATTCACTACAATGATTGAATTTCCATTTTGTAAAGATTGTAATATCGAATATACCGACCCTAAATATCGTCGTTATCACGCACAAACCTTTGCTTGTAATGTATGTGGACCTCATTTTAAACTTTATAATAAAAATGGAACAGTTATTGATGAGGGGGATCCGTTTAAGACGGCTGTAAAGTTATTAAAAGAAAACCATATTGTTGCACTGATGGGGAATGGTGGAGTTCATTTAGTATCAAGAGCAATAGACGAAACTATTTTAGAATTAAGGAGGAGAAAACGAAAAAGAAAATTTAAACCATTTGCTGTAATGTCTCCATCGATAGATACTATAAAGACTTATGCAATAGTTTCCCCCAAAGAAGAAAAATTATTGAACTCCTTTAGGAGACCAATTGTTTTATTGGAAAAAAGCCCAGACTATTATTTATCTGAAGAAATTTCTCCAGGGTTAACTAATATTGGAGTTTTTTTACCTTATTCGGGTATGCACTACCTTTTATTTGAAAATAATGACTTTCCAGCTCTTATAATGACTAGTGGGAATATTTCTAATTTACCAATGGCTACTGACCGTCATAATGTATTGGAAGAATTGAAGGGTATTGCAGATTATTTCTTATTGCATAATCGTAAGATTCATCAAAGGAGTGATGATTCAGTATTATTTCTACTAAATAATAAGACAACTATTATTCGAAGATCTCGTGGTTTTGTTCCCGAGCATATCGAACTTCCTTTCTCCGCAGAAGATGTTAATCTTGTTGCTGTAGGGCCAGAATTACATTCAACTGCATCTGTATTAAAAAAGAATCGTATATATCCTTCACAACATATCGGGGATGTTAACAGTCTTGAGATCCTAGATTTTCTAGATGAATCAATCATTCACTTAACTGAATTATTGAAAATGCAAAGTATCGATGCATATGTTTGTGATTATAACCCAGTCTTTCTATCCACCAAATTAGCACAAAGAAAAGCGAAAGAATATAGCTCCAGACTAATTCAAGTTCAGCATCATCATGCTCACGCTGCTGCAATAATGGCGGAATATAAAATAAATCCTGATAATCAAATAATCGGTATAATTCTTGATGGAGTAGGTTATGGAAAAGATGGAAAGGCATGGGGTGGTGAAATTTTCTTATCTAATTATGAAAATTTTGAGAGAATGGCATATCTTGAATATCATCCAATGCCCGCTGGAGACCGCTGTGTATATTATCCAGTTCGTATGTTATCTGCCATTTTATCAGAGAAATTAAGCTCAGCAGAAATAAGAAATTTAGTTGAAAAAGAATATCTAGAAGGTCTACCTCATGGTAAAAATGAACTTGAGGTTTTATTGAAACAAATTGAGTCAAAGACAAATTTAGCTTATACTTCAGGAACTGGTAGGGTCCTTGATGCTCTTGCTGCATTATTAAAAATCTGTTTTGAACGAACGTATGAGGGAGAACCAGCTATCAGACTAGAACATTATGCAAAATCTGGAAATCCAAAGGCCATCAAATTTAAGATCCCTTTGAAATCAAATAAAGAAACAATTATTGAAACTTCGGATTTAATTTTACAAGCATTAGAACATTATCGAAATGGAATTAAGCCTCAAGATATTGCTGCTTCTGCTCAATTTTGCTTATCTAGTAAAATTGCTGAAATTGCGGTTAATTTAGCTAAAAAAGAACATATCAAACATGTTGGACTAAGCGGGGGAGTAGCTTATAATAAAGCAATGACAATTAATTTCAAAAATTATATAGAAAAGCAAAACTTGGCTTTCTTACAGCATGAATTAATCCCACCAGGAGATGCAGGGGTTAGCATTGGCCAAGCTATTGTTGGAGCTCGACTTTTAAAGAAATAATTCAACATACCCGAGGTATTGGTTCACCATATGGAACATCTATAATGCGATGTCCACCAACTTCTGTTTTTAGAATCACATTTCCTGGGCGTTCTGCTTTGACTTCACCAATAATTGCTGCATTTTTACCATATTTCGTGTTCTTAATTGCTAGAAGCACTTTTTGCGCATCTTCCGATGCTACCCCGATAATTGCCTTTCCTTCACTTGTAATTTCGAAAGGATCCATTCCAAACATTTCACATGCTGCAATAACTTCCTTTCTTATCGGTATTTTCCCCTCTTCTAGCCAAATACTTACTTTAGATTTTTTCGCAAATTCATTCATTGCTGCAGCAATGCCTCCTCTTGTAGGATCTTTCATAGCCGTGATTTTCCCAGCATTAAGGGCTTCATTAATGGTTTCT
>JABXJV010000499.1 GCA_013375355.1 Candidatus Helarchaeota archaeon | reverse complement strand
GAAACGAGTTTTATTAAAGGAGATATAATGAGAATTGAAGCATTAATCCAAGATTCAGATAATATTAACGTTACATCAGGCAATTGTTCAATTTATTTATATAATTATTCAAATGATTTAGTGTTTTCTGAAAATATAACAGTAGTTAATGATACTGTTATCTCAAATAACATTTCTACGACCAATTATACTGCTGGAGATTATAATATAATTGTTACATGGACAAATGGTTCTGAAGTAGGATTTAATTCATTTATCATTTCGATACAAAATCAAACAATACCGTTTATTCCTCCTGAGGAAAAACCGATAGGTGCATATGTTGCAGCCACTGCTATGATTTTAGGTCCACAAGAACCAATATTGCTGTATATAATAACAACCGTTTTAGTTGTAATAACGGCAATGGTTGGAGGACTGATAGCTAGACGTAAAATGCAAGAAAGGAACTGGGAAAAATCGTTACTCCATTTATTCATAATGAATAAAGATGGGCGTGCAATGTATGATTATTCTTTTGGGATTGAGCAAAAAGATCCCACCCTAATTTCTGGCATGCTTACAGCATTAACAAGTTTTGTAAAGGAAACCATTGGTAGTAAAAAACAATTGAAGACGATCGATCAAGAGGATAAAAAAATAATACTTGGTCATGGGACTTACAGCACTGTTGCTATATTTGCAGAAAAAGATTTGCCAATTATGCATCACAAAACATCTGATTTCTTAAAAACCTTTGAAGATTCTTATTCCGGGAAAATAAAACAGTGGGACGGCTCAACTGCAGTGTTTAAAAGAGTAAATAAAATAGTAGAGAAATATTTCCCAACTTCTGCAGAGGATCAAATTATTCGAAGTATAGGTAGAGAATTATTAGGATTTAAAGAATCTATTATTTCAACTACTGATCCCAAAGAAATCTTCGGCTTACTACAACTTGCAACAAAATTAACAGAGAAATATCAAGAAATAATAAGAGAACATTATAATAAAGAATATGGAGAAATTCTAAAAATCGTTAATGAGAAAATAAAGAGTTCAGAATAATTACTTCTTTTTTCTTTGTTACATACTTTAAAATAATAGAATTTAATATGTTAAAAATAATGTACAAAAATATATCAAGATTAATTTACATTTTTTTAAATGAAAAACTAGAATAAAAAACTAATCATAAAGTGGAGTAAAAACAAGATGGAAGAACTTTTTAAGTCAATGGAAAAAAGGATATCTAATTTAAAGAAGTTAAGTGAATTAATGATACAAATGAAGGATATTTCTCTATTACTTAAGAACGACATTCATAAACTCGATGATTTCAAGAATTTAATCAAGGTTAACGAGTTAGACGAGTCGTCCTTTAGTCTAATAAAGAATTTACAGGAAATTGATAAAACACAAGCTATTGAAATAGGAAAAGCTGATTTAAAACTAAGTGATTATGATTTTCTTAATTGGGAAAATGTACGTAAAGGACTTTCTGAAAGAGGTGTAAAAGTTATTAAAGATGAGCAAGTAAAGAACTTTTTTAATAATTCAATGGTTGTTGCAATGCAATATTTTACTTCCAAAGAACAAGCGAGAGATAAAGCTAAAAAATTAGTTAAAAAAAGCCGAAAACAAATTAAACGTAGGAAAAAATAATCTAGAAGATTTTATAAACAAAAATTTAAATGTAAATAAGAAAATTCTAAATCTTTATTTTTTGAGATTCGCTATTTAAAATTTTCATTTTTTCTTCTAATTTTGGAAAAATCTAAAAAACAACTTTAAAAATTAATTAATAAATTAAAATAATTTACATGGAAGCTCAAAATGTCGACTAATCAAGAGAATGCAATTGAAGTAATTGATTTATTGAAATATTATGATCTTTCGTCTGGTGAAAGATTAACAGCATTAGATTCTATTTCTTTTAATTTAAAAAATTCAGAAATTGTAGGCATAATTGGTAAATCTGGTGGCGGCAAAACTACTTTACTTAGAATATTAAGAGGTGTTGAACCTTTTAATGGAGGAAAATTCATTCTCCGCGATAAGAGTGGCAGTGAAATTATTTTAACACCTGACTCACCTGG
>JABXJV010000498.1 GCA_013375355.1 Candidatus Helarchaeota archaeon | reverse complement strand
TTTATCCAGAAAGATTATTCATCGCGGCGCCTTCAGATCAGTTAAAGACCTTATTAAAGTTATCATGGATTTTATAGAAAACTATAATCAACAAGGAAAAGTCTTTAAATGGACTTTTGATAAAAATGCTTTAATACGTAAATTATATAATGTGACTATGCACTAGGATGGAAATCATATAGACTTTTTACCTTATCGGCTCCTATAATATTTACCAGTTGAGCAATTCTCACCTCATCTTGAACATTTCGAAAAAGTCCATTATGACGAGATACAACTATCTCCGTATCCCAGTAACCAGGTTTTATTCCCAAAAGTCTGAATTCTATTGGCAGTAAATCAGAATTTTTCATGGTCAGGTCAATATAAGCATTAATGCCGTTCACAAATGATGAAATAATCTCCTCACCCTTTGGATGATAATGTTTCATCTCTTGTTTCACATCAATCGCACCTTTAGAAGGCTGGACCCAATGTCTTGTTTAATAGCTTTGGAACCTAAAATTTCAGCCATAGTACCTGTAGCCTGACGACGCCATATCTCAAGCTGAAAAAGTCTGTCTCGGGCGGCATTGAATCCCTGAGCAAAGAAAAGGTCCTTCTGATTCTGTGCGTAAATATGGGAAATTCCCCAACGATCCTTAATAATCTCAACTCTTGCTGATAGATTCCTAAGTTCAATAATTTCCTTTGAAATACCTGCATTTAACTGTTCGACTATTACCAAAAGAAAAGTAATTAAAATTTTGAAAATGAATCTAAAATACATTAGACTTTTCATAATTACTTACCTTTTAATTGTCATTAAACATCCGTAAAATTATGAGATGATATAAAATAAAATTTAATATAAAACATCATTTTATAAAGTACTTAATTAAAACGTCAAAACTCAGCAGTTATGATTGGAGATTTAATCGTTATTGGATATTCTCCTGAGTTGGCAATGAAGGAGTAAGGTCTCCTTGCAATGAACCTACAGTGAATAACAAAGATTTCTGGAAATTGCAATTCATGAATTATCCCTACAGAGTAATAAACAGAATATTTGTTATCATTTTTGCATTTTTTTAAAAGTTTAAATTTAATTACTAATTGCATAAAGGTCAAAAGTTTTTTATTTTTTT
>JABXJV010000497.1 GCA_013375355.1 Candidatus Helarchaeota archaeon | reverse complement strand
TGCTTTTAGAAATTTATTCCGTGGAATGTTGTTGAATTTTTCCTTTTTATACCTGAATCCATACAGATAGTATCCTCCTTTAGTGGTACCTTCATAAGGTTTTTGTGGAATAATTCCGGGCATTTCTTTAAGTCTGGATGTTAGATATTTTGCGTTTTCATTTCGTCTGTCGACCTGTTCTTCAAAAATCATCAATTGCGGAATTAATACAGATGCTTCAAATTCGTTCATTCTGTATTTCGGTCCCATAATGGAATTCTTAGTTTTAGCTGGCATTCCGATGTTGTGGAAAGTAAAGCATTTGTCCATGAGTTCTTCGTCGTTTCCGATTACTGCCCCTCCTTCACCGCATGGGAGGGTTTTACTGGACTGGAAACTAAAACAGCCGAGGTCTCCCAGTGTACCGCACTTTTTACCTTTATATTTTGCAAGGGGTGCATGACAGGCATCTTCAACGACATTCAGATTATGCTTTTTTGCAATAGCATTAATTTTATCCATATTTGCAGGTAATCCACTGATATGTACAGGTTCAACTGCTTTTGTATTTTCGTTGATTAGTGCTTCCATTTTATCAGGGTCTATCTGAAAGGTTTCAAGGTCTACATCTACAAATACCGGCAGAGCATTGCAAAGGAAGATCACTTGAACTGAAGCAATAAATGTACACGGGGTGACAAGAACTTCGTCTCCTGCATCCACTCCAACGGAGTGCAAAGAAGTATGCAAAGCTTGAGTTCCCGAACCTGTGGCAAGGCAGCGCTTTGTCCCCATTAATTCTGCAAACTTTTTTTCAAAAGTGGCGACCATATTAGCACCGCCATCAATTCTACACCATTTTCCACCACGAAAGGTGGAAACAAGTGATTTTTCGATGAACTCATCAGTTTTTGGCCAGGCAGGAAAGGGTTTGCTTCTAATGGGCTGACCACCATGAATTGCAAGTTTGGCGGCTTTTTTACTTGTGTTTCCATAGATGCCAATTCCTCCTGAGGTGACTGCAGCCACAGTCCCAACAGATGCGGTGGTTAAAAATTGTCTTCTGGTTAAATTTTTTTTGTTCATTACTATCTCCATTAATTTGTAAAAGTTTATAAGTTACTCTGAATTTTTTATCATTGAGATTCATTATAAATATATTAATATCTAAACTTTGATAAATTTTCTGTAAATATAATTTAATGTATCCTAAATAATTATATTTCTGTTGTCATGCTGAATTTATTTCAGCATCTAAACAATTAATAAACAAGAGATTCTGAAACAAGTTCAGAATGACAGTGATTTTGTTATTCATTGATTTTATGAACTATTATCTTAATGTAATAATAAAATATCAATGGTTTTCAAAAATTTACCAAAGCTCAGTTAATATTATAAAAAATTATTAGTTTTTTGTCAATAAATTTAAAAGTATTGTTTATTTTTTTTAGTTGCTAATTTTTAAAGATATATACGAAATTCAAAGATTTAATAATATTTTCTTAATTTACTGGTTACTTTTCTCGGAAAATTTTGACCTGCAATTTTATAGACTTATTTAATCCAGTGTTAATGTTAGTTATTAACAAATTATCTATAGTCTTTTGTTTGTTACTGTGCTATCTCTCAGCTTTATTATTAATATAAAAACAGCAATAAGTGTTTGCAAGTTTTATGAAAAGTTTTTAATTTAATATTTCAATATATAATCAGAACTTTTGTAGATTTATGATTGATGTTTTTGTTATATTTTTTTATAAGCATTATTGAATTGTCATGCTGAATTTATTTAATCATCTAAATATTTAATAAACAAAAGATTCCGAAACAAGTTCGGAATGACATTGGTTTGTTAATTTTATAAATTGAGAGATTAAATGATTAATTTTCGTGTTGAAAAATTGCAGTTTGTAAAATTTAACAAAGTTCTGATATAATATTAAAAGGATGGTCGGTATGAAGAATTTATTATCAATAATATCAATTTTATTATTCTGTTTAGTAATATCAGATGTTGCATATTCTGAAGATGGTGAGGGGATAATGAGTATTAATGGGATTTGGGATTTCAAGGTTGATAGAGAATTAAGATTCACAATAAACGATATTGACTTTTCTATTAATTCGAGGAAGATTAATGTTCCATCCTGCTGGGAGGCAGAATTTAAAGATTTGCTGGATTACAGTGGTGTTTGCTGGTATAGAAAAACTTTCAAGGTTCCTGAAGAAT